>DATKLH010000207.1:0-14177 GCA_035542515.1 Casimicrobiaceae bacterium | reverse complement strand
CAGCCGGATCGGCGCGCCGTTGGCAATCGGCAACGGATGGTCGTTGAGGTCGTAGGCGAGAAGGGTCTGCTCGTGGAATGCGTCGTCGAGGTCGACGCTTTCGTAGTACGGCATCGTGCCGTCGTCTTCCATCGGGTCGGCGCAGTGGAACACGATGAAGCGCGCATTCGGCTTCAGCTGCACCGCGTCGAGCAACGCCGACAGTCGCGCGCCCTTCCACTTGCCGATCGCGCTCCAGCCCTCGACGCAATCGTGACGCGTGATCTGCGTTCGCGAAGGCAGGGCTCGCAATTCGGCCAGCGTGAACTTGCGCGGCCGCTCGACCAGGCCATCGACCACCAGCGCGTAATCGACGAAATGGTTCCTGGCGAGCGCCTGGTACTCGTCGTTTTGCGGCTGGGCGGTACCGTTGCTGCGGAAGCTCGGCGACAAGTCCGAGGGGGCGAACTCCTGAGCCATCGCCTTGCGCCCGGCGATCGCACCACCGAGCTTGCGATTGAGCGACTCGGCGCTGCTCAGCACCTTGGGAAACCATTCGGTCTGCGAAAGCCGATCGCATCCGGCCAGCAGCAACGCACCGGCTCCGGCGCCGACGCGCGCGAAGAATCGGCGACGCGCGCGATTGTCGATCGATGTGCTCATGCGGCCTCCGGCGGAACGCGATAGCGACCGGTGATCATCGAGCGCAGGTTGTTCCACAACCCGGTCACGATCACCTGGAACACGTGGATCAATACGAAGGCGACCAGCGCCCACGCGACGAGGAAATGGATGGTGCGCGCCGACTGCCGGCCGCCGAACCAGTCGACCCACCCGGTGAGAAGCGTGTCGAGTCGCGGCGACATCGCCATCCCCATGAGCACGATCAGCGGCAGCAGCACGAAGATCACGATCACATATGCGAGCTTCTGCAGCACGTTGTAGCGCTTCGCCGCCTCCCCGCCGGGATGACGAAAATGCAGGTGCTCGACGATCGACGCGCCGATGCCGCGCAGCTCCGCGCGCGTGGGCCAGAGGTCGTTGGCCAGGTGACGGCTGACGACGCTGTAGGCGATGTAGCAGAGGCCGTTGATGACGAAGATCCAGGCAAAGAAGAAGTGCCAGGTCCGCGCCATGGAAAGCCATTGATGACTGGGCACGGTCAGCCAGTCCGGAAAGCCCTGGCGATACGTGCGACCCTCATCGGTCGACACGCCGAGCACGCCGGTGGTGGTGAATTCGTGGCCGAGGATATTCGTTACGCCGACAAGACGGCCCGCGGAATCCTCGCGGGTGCCGATCTGCAGCAGCGGCGGCTTGCCCGTGTACGACGACTTGCCCCAATACAGCGCGGGATGGGAATTGAAGATCTGCAAGCCGCTCATGAACAACAGCGTCAGCGCGACAACGTTGATCCAGTGCATGATCCGCACCGGCAGGCGATGACGGTAATACAACCCTTGCTCCCGTGCAGCCGCTGACGCTGTAGCCACGGGTATCGATGCGGACTGGCTCATGCAGGCTCCGGCGCGTTGGCGGACAACTGCGGCGGTGCGCCGCGATGCCCCTCGCGCCATTGGTCGTGGCGCCGGCTCAAATCTTACGCCGCCTCCGTGACGGCCGCCCTTCGCGGCCGCGGCGCGACTTTGGCGAGGCGATCAAGCCGCGGAGGTGCCGTGCTCGATATCCGGAATCGAGCGGCGGAACGCGACCAGCCCCCCGAGCGCCAGCAGCGCAAAGGTAGCGCCTGAATAGAATGTCGCCTGCGCGCCGGCCCATTGCCACAGCGCGCCGGCGAGCGAGCTCGCGATCAGCAGCGCGACGCCCGACGCGAGGTTGAAAACGCCGAATGCCGTGCCGCGCAGATCCGCCGGTGCGGTCGCAGCCACCAGCGCTGCGAGCACGCCCTGAGTAAGCGCCATGTGCAGGCCCCACCAGCCCGCGCCCGCCAGGACGAGCAGTCGACCGTTCGCCAGCGCGAGAAGGATGTCACTGACCATGAGTGCCGAAAGGCCGCCGATGAGCAGCGACCCCGAGTAACCCCGATCGGCGGCACGTCCCGCGGGGAACGCGACGGCTGCATAGACCGTCGACATGATGACCATGACCCATGGCGCGTCCTGAACGCCGAGGCCGACGTCACGCGCGCGCAACACCAGAAACGCTTCCGAGAATCGAGCCAGGGTCATCACCACGGCGATCGCGGTGACGATGTAGAACGATCGGCTGAGTCGCCCCGCATCGCGCCAGGTCAGGGGCGGCGCCTCGTCGTGGCTTGGCGCGTCCGTTTCGTGCACGCCGAACACGAGCACAGCCACGCACAGCGCAGCCGGGATCAGTGCCACCGAGAACGCGGCGCGGAAGTCGCCGGCGAACGCAGTGATCGTCACGACTGCGAGCATCGGCCCCGCGATCGCGCCTACCGTATCGAGGGCCTGACGCAGTCCGAAAGCGGCGCCGCGTACGCCGTCGTGGGTCAGGTCCGCGATCAGCGCATCACGCGGCGAGTCGCGTATGCCCTTGCCGACCCGATCGACGAAGCGTGCCGCGACGATCCAGGACAGCGAGGTGGCGAGCGGAAAGACGATCTTGGTGGCTGCCGCGAGTCCGTAGCCCAGCAGCACGATGGGCTTGCGGCGCCGGGTCACATCGGACAGATAGCCCGAGAAGACTTTGACCACCAGCGCGATTGATTCCGCGATGCCCTCGACCACGCCGACGAGGAAGGTCGAAGCGCCCAGCGCGCCGACCATGTACAGCGGCAACAGCGAATGGATGAGTTCGCTGCTCGTATCCATGAGCAGGCTGACGAACCCGAGCGCCCATACGGTGCGCGGAACGGCATGATCGCGCTTGTTGGCGTTCAACGACTGGTTTCCCGGGAGAAGCGCGACCCGGAGCGCACTACGGGCAGACTCACGACCGCGACGCTAGCACCGAGCAGTGACGATCGCGGCGCAGCGCGATTGACAGCGCTCCGGCGCAACCTCGCATTCGGCAGCGCCTCCTCAAGCCCGGTCACGCGAGAGGCGCGCGAGCTCATGCGCGCGATGTGCATGCGACGCGCCAGGCGCAGCGCTCACTGGAGCGCGTTGGTGAGGTCTCCCGCGTTCGCGCGAACGCCGGGCAGTGGCTCGAGCCCGAAGCGACGCGTGATGAGCTTCGCGATCGACGTCGTATCGTAGGACGTCTTGTCGATGTAGCCCTTCTTGACGAAGGGACCGATGACCATGGCCGGGATGCGCGTCCCCGGCCCCCATCGGTCGCCCCAACCGGGTCCGCTCGGTGGCGCGACGTGATCCCAGAAGCCGCCGTTCTCGTCGTAGGTCACCACGATCAGCATGCTTCCCCATTGCGGGCTGCGCCGCAGCCGCTCGAGCAGTGCGGCGATGTGCACGTCACCGGTCAGCACGTCCGTGTAGCTCGGATGCTCGGTGTCGCGCCCGGCAGGCTTGTAGAACGTGACCCGCGGCAGGGTTCCCGCGTCGATGTCGTGCACCAGATCTTCGTAGTCCTTCAGATGCGCCGCGCGATCGGCCGTACCGGGCGCGAACCGCGCGAAGTAATTGAACGGCTGATGGTGCGGCTGGAAGTTCGGGCTCGGCGCGGTGCGGTTGTAGATGATCGCGCGCTTGGCCCTGGGGTCTTGCCGTCCGTCGGCAACCGCGGCGTTCCATGCGCCGGCATACCAAACCCACGAAACCCCCTTCGCCGACAACGTATCGCCGATCGTCTTCTGCGTCTGCGGGGGCACCGGATTGCCGGCCGGATCCGCGAGATTGCGATCGCCATTCGCCGCGGGCACCACGCCGCTCGGCTGGTAAGACGGTTGCGAGGTGTTCACCGCATAACCGTCCGGCGTGACTTGCCCGTCGAACAGCTGCACCGGGCCGTTCAATGCGGAAGGCGGCGAACCAGGGCGTCGCTTGAGGCGCCCATCGGGTTCGACCTGCGCGCGGATCTTTGCCGGCGCGTCGCGGAACTCCGGCGTGCACGCGCACACGAGCCAGAAGTGATTGAGGAACGAGCCGCCGAACGCGCCCATGAAGAAGTGATCGGCGAGCGTGTACTCGCGCGCCCATTGCCACATCTTCATCGACGAACCATCGAAGTAGCCCATGACCCAGCCGCCCACCGTGGTCATCGCCGCGAAATGATTGTTGCGGCCTCCGGCGATCTGCTCCTGGTTCTGCCAGTACTGATGGATCGGGCTGGGCAGGACCTGATCGAGCCGCATGTTGACTGGCGGCGCGTCGATGCGAAACGGGCGATTGGGAAGATTGCGCGGAAAGCGGGCGTCGGCCTTGCCATCCGCACCCCACACCGCCGGCAGCGTCGCCATCGGCTTGCCGTCATGATCGAGCTGGACGAACTGCTCCGGTGTCGCGCTGGCTATGCCTTCGGCGCCGGGGAACAGACCGTAGAGGTGATCGAAGCTGCGGTTCTCCGCGTAGATGACGACGATGTTGTCGATGCGATCGAGCGTGGAGCGTTGTTGCGGTTGCTCGGGCGGCGCCGCGCACGCGGCCAGCAGCAGCGCAACGAAAGCGAGCGCGAACGGGGACCGGCTGCGCGCGTTCATCGTGTCGACTCCCTCGTGTTCGCTGCGGGCGTGGCGCACGGTTGCCACAGCTCGACCTTGTTGCCGTCGGGATCCATGAACCAGCCGAAGCGTCCGTTGGGCCACTCCTCGACGTGTCCGATGAGCGTCGCTCCGGCGTCCTGCACCTGGCGCAGCGCGGCATCGAGATCGTCGACGATCAGATTGAACATGAACGCGCGGCCAGAAGGCGCGAAGTACTCCGACAGCGCGTGGCACGCGCTCCAGGTCGTGCAGCCGCCATCGGGCAGTTGGCTCGGCGCGAAGGCAACGCAATCACCCGCCTCGGGAACGCCGAGGCAACGCGCGTACCAGGCACGCAATCGCGCCGGATCGTCGGACTTGAAGAACACGCCGCCGATACCGAGGACTCTCGCCATGTCAGCCTCCTGCCTTCGCGCCGTCCGTCTCGCCACGCCGATGCGCTCCGACACACTATAAGTCATTCGAGCGTGACTTGCGCGCGGGCCACGCCCGCACGGTCGTGCTTCGCCGTGACACGAACTACATCCGCGGTGCGTGCGCGCACGATCCATTCGTGCTTCACGCGATCGTCGGTCACGCGATAGTCGGGCCAGAAGGAAACGCCGGTGTGCTTGTAGGCGCGGCCCTCGAGCTGCCCGATCTCTTCGCGGGCCTTGCCCGAAACCAGCGCCGCGTGCGCGGGCAACTCGATCTCGGCGATGACATCGCGCGAGACCTTGCGGTTGAGCGCGCGCTTGGAAACATAGCTCGGCAACCAGCCGGAGTTCTGCAGCACGAGCGTGATCTTCCAGGTTCCCGTCGCGATGCGTTCGGCCCCACAGTGCAGCACCTCGAGTCGCGGAGTGACCAGCGCCTGCCACAGCAGCCATTTGGGAAACCGCTGCAACTCGCGTTCGAGCACCTGCAACGGCGGATTCCCCAGCGCGTGAAAGCGGTTCCAGCCGCCGATCTCCACTTTGCCGAGCTGCGGATGCTCGAACGCCTTCCACTGCACGTACGCGAGGCCACCGAGCTTCTCCTCGCTCCAGCGGAACAGCTTCAGATCGTCGTCGATCGGGTGATCGCGGAACCAATCGATGAACTTGTAATCGGTGATGCCGGCCTCGCGCATCGGCGCCCAGATCTCGATGCACCACGAGAACGCTCCCAGGTGCTCGTAGAGCCAGTCGAAGGTTCCGCCGATCACCGATTTGGGGTGATAGCGAAATTCGTGATAGACGGAAATGGCCGGATACCCGGTGAGCTCGGTGCCTTTCCTGCCGCTCGCCTGATAGACCCAAAGATCCTCGGCGTCCATCTCGTCGTCGGACATGTGCTCGAAGGGACGCAGCAGCACGCCGCTCCAGGTGTGGAAGGTGGTTCCTCCGCAGACGTTGGGATGCGTGGAGATGAACTCGACCACAGCGCGCACTTCCGGTTCGGACGTCGGAAACGGGCCCGCACCCAGCTGTTCGAATTCCTGTCGCCAGCTCGCGGGAAAGTTGCGATTGAGATCGAGGCCCTGCAGGGGTCGCTTCACTTTCAGCGTGAAACCGTCGTAGCCTTCGATGCGTCCTTCCGGCATCACGCGGTAGTACTGTCCCCCGGTGTCGGTCGGCTCCCGGCGCACCAGCAGACGCGGCTCCTCCGGATGCGCCTTCCAAAGCCCGTTCGGGTCGGGAATGCGCATCTGCAGAATGCGACCGTCACCGTCGATGTCTTCGACGACCAGGCCGTCGAGATCCTGCTCCTCGAACGGATAGGGACGCGTGCTCGAACGCACCCACTTCGGCCGATCGGCGAGTGCCCATTCGGCCCCGTCGGGGTTGATGCGCGGGCAGATGTAGAACGCGCGGGTATCGAGCGCGCGCGTGACCTCCGGATCGTTGCGATAGCCGGCGATGAGGTAGCGCAGCAAATACAACGCTGCCGACGACGCAGCGACTTCGGTGGAGTGAATGTTGCCGTCGATCCACAACGCCGGCTTCTCGCGTGCCGAGCCCGTGGCACGGTTGGTGACCTCGAGCACCCAGATGTCGCGGCCCTCGTAACTCTTGCCGATCGATTCGATGGCGACGAGGTCGCCGTGCTCGACGGCAAATTGATGGAGCAGCGCGGTCAGTTCGGCGTAGCGGTAGAAGCGATCGAAGGCGACGGCGGGCATGGCAGGAAAGTTCCGGTTCGGCGTACCACGAGGAGGACCCCGCAGCGCGCGGGGTCGCCATCTTACCCGAGCACCATGACGCGAGCGGCGGGCCGCTGTCCACGCGACTATTCGGCACGGTGCTACAATACCGTATAAATATACGGTATTGCGAGCGTGTCGCGGCCGCGTTTCCAGATGCGCCCGCTCGCGGTGGTTGTGAAAGACGCCGGGCGAACAAGCAGCATGGGGCACACCACGACCCGCGGACTGCGCTGTCACCGCTGACAGCCCGACATCGGACCGCGATCCGAGCCTTCGCACATGTCTGCCGATCTCCTGCCCGCCTACGCCGAGCTCCACTGCCTGTCGAACTTCTCGTTCTTGCGCGGTGCGTCGCATCCCGAGGAGCTCGTCGAGCGCGCGCACGCGCAAGGCTATGCGGCCCTGGCGTTGACCGACGAATGCTCGGTCGCCGGCGCCGTGCGCGCACATCTGGCGGCCAGGGAGCTCGGCGTCAGGCTGGTCATGGGTAGCGAATTCACACTCGTCGATGGCACCAAGCTCGTCCTGCTGGCGCCATCTCGATGCACTTACGGCGATCTGTGCCAGCTCATCACGCGCGGCCGGCGCAACGCGAAAAAAGGCCAGTACACGCTGACGCGCGAAGACGTTGCAACGCTTGCATCGCGATGCCTTGCGCTGTGGGTTCCGGCACTCGACCTGCGCACGAGCGATCTGCCGCTGAGCGATGCGCACTGGTTCGCCGGCGTCTTTCCCGGGCGCGCGTGGATTGCAGTGGAGCTGTTTACCGCGGCCGGCGACGCCGCGCGGCTTGCCCGGCTGCAGGCCTTGGCGGTCGCTTCGAGCCTGCCGCTGGTCGCGTCCGGCGATGCACACATGCATGTGCGTGCGCGGCGCGCGCTGCAGGACACGCTCACGGCGATCCGTCTCAGGACGCCGGTCGCGCAATGCGGATACGCGCTGCATCCCAATGGCGAGCGGCATCTGCGCTCGCGTGGCCGTCTTGCCACGATCTATCCGGCGGAGCTGCTCGCCGAGTCGGTGGCGATCGCGCAACGCTGCGAGTTCTCGCTCGACGAGCTGCGCTACGAATATCCGCAGGAGATCGTTCCCGCCGGCGAGACACCGACGTCGTGGCTGCGCAAGCTGACCGAGCTGGGGTTGATGCGACGGTATGGCCCCTCACCCCAGCCCTCTCCCCGCTTGCGGGGAGAGGGAGCAGGAAACACCGCGGGGAGCCACCAAGCCGGTAACGCCGTGAGCAGCGCCAGCGCCGATCGGTTGAATGCAACGTCGCAAGCGGATGCACGCGCTGATGCCTCCATTCCCTCGAATGCATGCGCTGGTGCTTCCATTCCCTCTCCCCGCTTGCGGGGAGAGGGCCAGGGTGAGGGGCTCAACGAACCGCTGCTGCGTGGCGAGCATGCCTTCCGCTGCACCACCGCACCCCAGGAGGTGCGCGTGCTCATCGAGCACGAGCTCGCGCTCATCGCGGAGCTGCGCTACGAGCCCTACTTCCTCACCGTGCACGACATCGTTGACTTCGCACGTTCCAGGGAGATCCTGTGCCAGGGTCGCGGATCGGCAGCGAACTCCGCGGTGTGCTACGCGCTCGGCATCACCGAGGTCGATCCCTCGCGCATGTCAATGCTGTTCGAACGCTTCATCAGCAAGGAGCGCAACGAGCCCCCGGACATCGACGTCGACTTCGAGCACCAGCGCCGCGAAGACGTCATGCAATACGTGTACGGCAAATACGGGCGCGATCGCGCTGCACTGGCGGCCACGCTGATCACCTATCGTCCGAAGAGCGCGGTGCGCGACGTGGGCAAGGCGCTGGGGCTCGATCTTGCGCAGGTGGATCGTCTCGCGGGCATTTTCGCGTGGTGGGACGGGCGCGCGATTCCCGCGCAGCGCGTGCGCGAAGCGGGCTTCGATCCCGACAACGCGGTGATCCATCGCCTGATCGCGCTCGCCGGCAAGCTCATCGGCTTTCCGCGCCATCTCTCGCAGCACGTCGGCGGCTTCGTGATTGCGCGCGGGCTCCTCGAGCGCATGGTGCCGGTCGAGAACGCGGCGATGCAGGATCGCACCGTCATCCAGTGGGACAAGGACGACCTCGATGCGCTGGGCCTGCTCAAGGTCGATTGCCTCGCGCTCGGCATGCTGTCGGCAATCCGGCGCGCGCTGGAGATGATCGGCCGTGGGGTTGGAGGCGAATCTGCTGCGAAGCTCGATACATCCGCAGTCCCTGCAAAGTTCGTCGCAGCGACCATCGACCAATCTCGTGAACGCGCCGGCAAGGGCGAGCGCGATTCGAAATGGGTCTGCGCGCCGCTTGACGGCAATTCGTCTTCGACGCCATTGCGCATGCAGGACATTCCCGCCGAAGACGCCGAGGTCTACGCGATGATCCAGCGTGCCGATACCATCGGCGTGTTCCAGATCGAATCGCGCGCGCAGATGTCGATGCTGCCGCGACTTCGTCCGGCGTGCTTCTACGACCTGGTGATCGAAGTCGCGATCGTGCGACCCGGGCCGATCCAGGGCGGCATGGTTCATCCCTACCTGCGGCGTCGGCAGGGCCTCGAGCCGGTGACCTATCCAAGCGAGGCGGTGAAGGCGGTGCTCGAGCGCACGCTCGGCGTGCCGATCTTCCAGGAGCAGGTGATGCAGCTTGCGATCGTGGCCGCGGGCTTCACGCCGGGCGAGGCCGATCGACTGCGTCGTTCGATGGCCGCGTGGCGACGCAAGGGCGGCCTCGAGAAGTTCGAGCAGCGCCTCATCGACGGCATGGGCGCACGCGGTTACAGCGAGGAATTCGCGCGGCAGATCTACCAGCAGATCCTCGGCTTCGGCGAATACGGCTTCCCCGAATCGCACTCCGCCTCCTTCGCGCTGCTGGTGTACGTGTCGTGCTGGCTCAAGCGTTACCATCCCGCGGCATTCACCGCCGCGCTGCTCAATTCACAGCCGATGGGGTTCTACGCGCCGGCGCAGCTCGTCGGCGATGCCCGACGACACGGCGTGCCGGTGCTTCCGGTCGATGTGACGGTGAGCGATTGGGACTGCACGCTCGAACGGCAAAGCCGGGATGAGGGGTCAGGGATAGGGCATGAGGGCGCGGCCGACCGTGAAACGACACTGAACGCGATGCGTGGATTCGACCAGCTCGACATCGAGTCACGCTGGCCCACGGTCGCCGACCCGCAACCCCGCGCTTCGTGTGCCGCACCGGAAAGCTGGGGAGCAGCAGGTCCTGCATTGCGGCTGGGGTTGCGCATGATCAACGGACTCACCGAAGCCGGCGCGCAACGCATCATGAACGCACGCAGCGCTCGTGCGTTCGCAAGCGTCGCGGATCTGGCGCATCGCGCGCAACTCGATCGTCGCGACTTGCAGGCGCTCGCCGACGGCGATGCGCTTCGTGCGCTATCGGGCCATCGTCACGATGCGGTGTGGGACATCACGGGCGTGGAACGTCTGCCGCAAATGCTCGCAGGAAGCGAGTTCGCCGAGGAGCGTCCCACCCTGCCGAGCCCCACCGAAGGCCAGGACATCATCGCCGATTACCGCCGACTGCGCTTGACGTTGCGCCGCCATCCGCTCGCCTTGTTGCGCAAGCAACTGCAGCACCGGCGCATCAGCACCGCCGCCGACGTCGCGAACATGCCGCACGGCCGGCTCGCGCGGACGGCCGGCATCGTGATCGGGCGACAGCGACCCGACACCGCGAGCGGCGTGGTGTTCGTGACGCTGGAAGACGAGACGGGACCGATCAACATCATCGTGTGGCGCGACGTCGGCGATCGCCAGCGCCGCGAGCTGCTCGGCGCGCGCCTGATGGCGGTGTACGGCAAGGTCGAGCGCGAAGGCAGCGTGGTGCACATCGTAGCCGGCCGACTGGTCGACATGACGCCGCTGCTCGGCGAGCTGCCGACGCGATCGCGGGATTTCCACTAGCGGTTATTTCGTCGGCGCGAGGAACCTTCATGGGTCCAGGCAGGTGTGACCGAGCGCACCGACGAAATAACTGCGCGCGTTGGAGCGTCGCGCATCGACGCTCAACGAGCGCTTCCTTCGTGACAACGCCACGACGAGTAAGATTGCGGCACCCTGGACCGACTCACGGATATTTCGATCCCTTCTCGACATGCCACGTCCTGAATTCGATATCGTCGTGATCGGCGGCGGAGCCGGCGGGCTGGTCGTCGCCGCCGGCGGCGCGGCGCTTGGTGCCAAGGTCGCGCTGATCGACAAGGAACGGTTGGGTGGCGATTGCTTGTGGTACGGCTGCGTGCCGTCCAAGACCCTCATCAAGTCCGCGCGCATCGCCTTCCAGATGCGACACGCAGATCGGTGGGCGATACCGTCGATCGAGCCTCGTCCCGACCTCGCGCAGGTGATGGAACGCGTTCGCGCCGTGATCGCGCAGATCGAGCCCAACGACAGCCCCGAACGCTTTCGCGGCCTCGGCGTGGAGGTCATCCTTGGAGCCGGCCGGTTCGTATCGCCGCAAGCGTACGAGGTGAACGGCAGGACCTTGACGGCGCATTGGTTCGTCATCGCTACCGGATCGCGGCCTGCGGTGCCGCCCATCGCGGGTCTGAGCGAAGTGCCGTTTCTCACCAACGAAACGCTGTTCGACCTGCGCGAGCCGGTGCCGCATCTGGTCATCCTTGGCGCGGGACCGATCGGATGCGAGATCGCCCAGGCTTTCTGCCGCCTCGGCAGCAAGGTCACGGCGATCGACATGGCAGCGCGCATCCTGCCGCGTGAAGATGCCGACGCCGCCGAAGTCGTCCATCGGCAGTTGCAAAGCGAAGGGGTCCGATTTCATCTCGGCGCGCGCGTCGCCGGCGTAGCGCTGGGCGAGCCGCACGGCGATCGCATACGCGTAACCGTGCGTGACGCCGATGGCGGCGCCGGAGAGGTCACCGGCAGTCATTTGCTCGTGGCAACCGGCCGCACGCCCAACCTCGATGGCCTCGGACTCGACCTCGCCGAGGTGCGGCTCGACCAAGGACGCCTCAGGCTGGACAACGGCGTGCGAACGACCAATCGGCGTATCTACGCGATCGGCGATGCCGCCGGTCCCTACGCGTACACCCACATGGCCGAGCACCACGCAAGCGTGGTGTTGCGTCACGCGATCTTTCGCATGCGCTGGGTGAAGCCGAATACCGTGGTTCCCTGGTGCACGTTCACCGATCCCGAGCTCGCGCACGTCGGCACCTCGGAGACGGACGCGCGCACGCATGGCATCGATCATCGCGTGTATCGCTTCGCGTTCGCAGATATCGATCGTGCGCGCGCCGAGGGCGAGACCGGAGGCTTCGCCAAGCTCGTCACCGAGCCCGGCGGCAAGCTGATCGGAGCGAGCATCGTGGGTGCTCATGCCGGCGAGCTCATCGCCGAGTGCGTGCTTGCGATGCAGCGCGGACTGAACGTCAAAGCGCTCACCGAAACGATCCACATCTATCCGACGCTCGCATCGATCAACCGGCGCGCCGCCGATCAACGGTTGCGAGAGGGCCTCACGCCGCGCACGCGCCGCTTGATCCAGGTCCTGTTCGGTCTGCGAGGCGCCCGCACATGACACGAACGAGGCCCGCCTGGAGCAAGATCGCGATCGCCGCGCTGTTCGTTGCCGGTATCGCTGTATTCTTCGCACTCGGCGGACAGCATTACCTGAGCCTGCAATCGGTCAAGGAACATCGCGATGCGCTGCTTGCTTTCGCCAACGACCACTTTGCGCTGGCGTTGCTCATCGCCTTTGCGATCTACACGGCCATCGTCGCGCTCAGCCTGCCCGGCGGCCTGATCCTGTCGCTTGCGACCGGGTTCGTGTTCGGACGCTGGGTCGGCACGGCGCTGGTCCTCGTCGCCGCAACCACCGGCGCGACCATCGTGTTCCTCGCCGCGCGCTATCTGTTCGCGGATGCGGCGCGGCGCCGGATGGGAGCGGTGGGCGAGCGAATCAACGCGGGCTTCACCGCGAACGCGTTCAGCTACCTGCTGTTCCTTCGGCTCGTGCCGCTGTTCCCGTTCTTCCTGGTGAACCTCGCTCCGGCGTTCACGTCGATACCGCTGCGCACCTACGTGCTTGCCACTGCCATCGGCATCGTGCCCGGCACCTTCGTCTACGTGAACCTCGGCCAGACGCTGGGGCGCATCGACTCGCTCGAAGGTCTCGTCTCGGTCGAGACTTTCGCGGCGTTCGCCCTGCTCGGTGCGCTCGCGCTGCTGCCGGTGATCGTGCGCAGGCTGCGATCGGGACGCAACGCGGCGCATCCGACGGCGCGTCCCTAGGGGTCGCAGCGTTCGTCGCTCGGATGACGATGGTGATCGTTTCAGTGCTCGAACGGCATCCGCGCGCTGCAGGCGGTGCGCATCAATAAGCGGGCGAGCACATCGCAACGCCATTGGGGCCGACGCCCTCGGCGACGTAGCCGCGCGCGATCATCTGGGCCTTGATCGCGGGATCGGTCGTGTAGCGATGGTTGGAGTCGGCGCGCTGGTTCCACAGGCGGTACACCGGCACCCACATGTAGGCACAGGAGCCGTCCTCGAACGGCGTCGACACGAAAAAGGCCTCGGAGGTCTCAAGCACGTAGCCGCTGTAGTTGGGATCGGTGTGCACGCGCGCGGCGACCGTGTTGCACTCGGAGGCGAATGCCGAGAAGAAATGCGAGTTGCCGTGCTCGGCCGGAATGTAGAAGCGGCACACGGCGTTCTGGAAGCCGTTGTTCGCCGGCCACACCTGGAAGGTTTGTCCGGTGCGCTTCCATCCCGCGATGCGCCCGGAATCGAGCGCGTCGATGTCCGCGGCAAGATCGGAGATGAAGTAGTGGTCGAGCGTCGCGTTGTAGTACTCGACGATGTTCACGCGCAGCAGCGGAACGCGCACCGTACCGCCGCGAAAGTTCTGCACCGTCGCGTCCTCGATGTCGCCGCCGCGAAAAACCGACGAGATGCCGCTGCTCGGCAAGGCATCGTAGGTGAAGGTATCGCTGTCGGCAAAGGTGATCCGACCCGCGACCGTAGGAAGAAAACGATTGGGAATGACGTAATCCGGCTCGATGACCGCGAATTCGTTCACCGTCGCAGCGAGCGCGACATAGCCCTGGGTGGCGATAAGCACCGCGTGCTTCGCCGTCTTGGTGCTCGGCAGGTTGGTCGGAAAGACGAAGGTATTGACGCGATCGTCGCGCGTCGCGGTAAGCGTCAGCCCCGCGAAGCCGTCCTGGTCGTCGAGCCCCGCCGTCTCGCGCAGGATCACGTACTGAACCGAGCCATCCGCGTTGGAATAGACCTGGTCGATCTGGAACGCGTGGCCGGCGCCGAGCGCATCGACAGCCGGCAGCGAAGCCGCCGCGAATGCGAGCGCGCCCGCGAGATAACCCAGAAGACGATGCATGCGATTCTCCGGCGATGGCGATGCGCTGCCGGCATGGCAGCGACCGC
>DATKLH010000206.1:0-4560 GCA_035542515.1 Casimicrobiaceae bacterium | reverse complement strand
CTAGTGTGGCGTACCGGAAATAACCTTCCAAAGTCCGCGCGAGAAACCGCGCCAGGCATTGTTGCTCGCCTTGCCGGGTGGACAACCCGGCTGCGCCTCGCGTCGCGCCTGGCGCGATTTTCGCGGGACTTTGCCGCGCTGATGCAGCGCGGTGGTCGCGTCAGCGCTTCGTTTCATGGTCTGCGACTTCTGCAAGGTATTTCCGGTACGCCACACTAGTCGTTGTCGCGTTTGCGCGGCGCAGGCAGGAACCACAGCAGCGGGTTCATGAGCAGCTGCGTCTGGCGCGCGATCTGATCGCGGACGTTGCGGGCGAGCGCATCGAAGGCCGCGCCATCGAGCGTGCCTTCGATCGTCTCGGAGCTCATGATGCCGTTTTCAAGGCGAGTCTCGCGCCGCTTGACGTGCGCGGTGCCGCGCCTCGCGGAAATCTCCGTGTACGTATAGCGAAACGACAACCACGACGAGCTGTCCGCGATCGTCGGCTCGCCGGCGTCGTCCTCGCTGCGCGGTGCGAGGTGCTTGTCATTGCGCGCCACAGGATACTTGCTCATCCGATGCTCCAGCGAAGCGCACGCGATGCGCGTGCGTCGAATCGTAATCTTGGCGTTGGCGCGAGGATCGCGCGAAGCGGCCTTTGGATGCCGGCGCGATCAGGCGCGACCGCGCGCATGATCGATGCTCCACGGGCCCGCGCCCGCGGCGGCGATGAACAGGAACACGAAGCAGTACAGCACCGCGAGCTCGCCGCCGTTGAGCAGCGGCCAGAAGCCCCGGCCCGCATGACCGATGAAATATGCGAACGCCATTTCGCCGGACAGGAGGAACGCGACCGGTCGCGTGAACACGCCGAACAGCAGCAGCACCCCGCCAATCAGCTCCATCAGTCCCGCGATGCCGCTCAACGAGTACCACACCGTCGGGTTGGCGCGCGGAGCGGGAAAACCGAGATACTTCTGCACGCCGTGCATCATGAACAGGAATGCGGTGATGATGCGCAAGACGCTGAGGAGATGTTTCGAGGCTGCAGCAAGAAAGGTGGGCACGTTGCGGGATGCGAGGATTCGGTTTGATCGATTCTAAACCGTTGCGCCGCGTGGCGTGCGATCGATCGGCCGGGCACGATGCAAATACCGGGCGCGATTGAGAAAACGGTCGCGAACCGCACACGCGGCGCGTGTTTTGTTAGGAAACCGGACGCAGCGCGGACGGTCCTATCGTCAGGAGGCGTACTGGAGGAGGCGACGATGCTCGAGACGATCGATAGCGGGATCATCGATCAGGTGCGCGGGGCTGCGCACCTGATGACAGGAACGCTGGCCGACTATGATCCGCTGCTCGACATGATCGGCGAGGCGCGAGTCGTGCTGCTCGGCGAAGCATCGCATGGCACGCACGAGTTCTATCGCGAGCGCGCACGCATCACCGAGCGCCTGATTCGCGAACGCGGCTTCAACGCCGTGGCCGTCGAAGCCGATTGGCCCGACGCCTACCGCGTCAACCGCTTCGTGCGTGGTGCGAGCGCCGACACTTCGGCCGCTGAGGCGCTCGCGGACTTCAAGCGCTTTCCGCAATGGATGTGGCGCAACACCGATGTGGTCGCCTTCGTCGGGTGGCTGCGCCAGCACAATGCGACGCTCGCGGGGCAGCGTCCTCGCACCGGATTCTATGGACTCGACCTCTACAGTTTGCACACGTCGATGCAGGCGGTCGAGCGCTTCCTGGAACGCATCGATCCGCAGGCCGCGCAGCAAGCGCGTGAGCGCTATGGCTGCTTCGATCGCTTCGGTGAGGAGCCGCAGGAGTACGGGTTTCTCACCTCGATCTCGGGCGCTCGATCGTGCCAGGCCGAGGTGATCAGCGAGCTCGCGGACCTGCAGCGCCGCTCGATCGAGTACCTCAAACGCGATGGGCGGGAAGCGGAGGACGAGGCGTTTTTCGCCGAACAGAACGCTCGCCTGGTTCGCAACGCCGAGGAGTACTACCGCGCGATGTTCTACGGCAACGTCCGCTCGTGGAACCTGCGCGATCGTCACATGGCCGAGATGCTCGACGCGCTCGCGGCTTATCTCACGCGGCGCGACGGCTACGCCAGGATTGCCGTGTGGGCCCACAACTCGCATCTGGGCGATGCGCGTGCCACCGAGATGAGCCGGCGGGGCGAGCTCAACCTCGGCCAGCTCGTCCGCGAGCGCTATGCGCACGACGCGCTGCTCGTGGGCTTCACCACGCATCACGGATTCGTAACCGCTGCGAGCGAATGGGGCGGCGCGGCGGAGCGCAAGAGCGTCCGCGCGGCCCTGGAGGGCAGTTACGAGGCGCTACTCCACGCGACGGGGCTCAAGCGTTTCATGCTGCGTTTTCGACGCGAAGGGCCCACACCGGAGGCGCTGCAGGAACGCAAGCTGGAACGCGCCATCGGCGTGATCTATCTGCCCCAGACCGAGCGCATGAGCCACTACTTCCACGTCGAGCTCGCGCGACAGTTCGACGCGGTGATCCACTTCGATCAGACCAGCGCCGTCGAGCCGCTCGAGCGCACCGCGCGGTGGGAGCGCGGCGAACTGCCCGAGACCTATCCGTCTGGCGTATAGCGCCGCGTCGGCGCGGCGGTTCGCGACTGCGCCCAATGTGCGCCGTCGCACCCGCACCTCGCTATTGCGGCGCGCACATTACGACCCTGTCGGCACCATCGCCTTCGGCGATCCAGCCCTTGGCGACCATCTGGTCGCGCACTGCGCGATCGGTGGTGTAGCGGTGGTTGACGTCGGTGCGATTGTCGAAGACGCGATACACCGGTGTGGTCCCCGACGGGCACGAGCCGCCGACCGGCTGGTACATCTGCATGAAGTTGGCGTCTTCCAGCACGAACTCGGGGTGCGCCTGCTGGGCTGCCGCGCATTCCGCGGCGCTGCGACCGAACCAGTGCGACGAGCCGTCCTGCGGCGGGATGTAGAAGCGGCACACCGGACTCGTTCCGGACTGCGGCGACACGTACGCCTTGAACGTGTAACCCGTGCGTGTCCAGCGCGTCGGCGTGAGGCCGGCGTCGAGATTGGCCATCTCGGCTGCGACGTAGGTGATGAAGTAATGATCGAGGCTCGCGTTGTAATACTCGACGACATCGACTGTGGCCGGCTGCTGCGCGAGCGGAGCGGCGGTACCGTTGCCGATCAGGACGACATAGTAGAAGCCGTCGCTGGTGTAGACCTGTAACGGCGCGCTCGTCTGACCGGTCGCGCGCGGCGTGTAGGTGAGCTGCATGGTGCAACTCGCACCGGGTGGCAGACTCGTCGAGCTGTCACAACCGGAAACGCGCGTGAACTGCGCGTCCTGGAGGGTGACCGACTGGATCTGCAATGCCGCGTTCCCACTGTTGGTGAAGGTGACCGTCTGCGCTGCCGAGGATGAACCGACCGACTGGTTGCCGAAGTCGACCTGATGCGGCAGCGAGCACGCGTAGCCCGCCTGCACGCCGGAGGGAACGCCGTACAGGCAACGACAGCCGCGCAGGTCGTCGGGCTGGGGATTGGCGAGATCGTTGTACGCGGTCGTAGGAGGCCCGGCCATGATGGCGGTGCCGTCGTCGGAGTGATTGAGCCCGATCGCATGTCCCCATTCGTGGGTTGCGATGCGATCCAGGTCGCTCATGGTGGTCAGATTCGCCGGATTCAGCGTCATGTCGGCGTCGACGAGCGTGCGCCCATTGCCGCTGTCGTCCCACCAATCGTAGGTCCAGCCCTTCAGCGATGCGTCCAGCGGACCCCAGCCAACCACGTTCGCCCCATCCGGCTGGCCGTTCACGACGGTTCCGGGCGCGGTGCTGGTCTCGCCATCGTACTGGTAGGTGACCGCGCACTGTGCGGTCCACTTGTTGAACGACGCCTGGAGCTGCGCGATGACGTTGGATTTGAAGCTCGCGAGCGCCTGCGGCGCGTTGGCATGGTTGTATTTCCAGTGCACCGTGTGCGTCCAGCGGGCGGTGGGTTGGAACATGTAGATGAACTTGTCGTTGACGTTGCGCTCGGCGTCGGGCTGCACGCTGCGCGTTGCGAAATCACCGGAAACGGTGATGGCCGCGGCCTGTGCACAGGCACCGAGCGCCAATGCGAAAGCTGCGATTGCGGCAACGATGCGCGCGGAAAGGCGCGTGTCGCGAGAGCACATCCGAGGGGCGTCCATGTCGTGGCGGCATGGCGCGGCCGAACTCGGATCGATACTGCGTAGAAGCTCGAACGCGCCGTGAAAGTTGACGCGGCGATCATGGCTTTACGCTGCAGGGTGCGCAGTCGGAGCGCTCTTAAACCGGCGTGGGACGTCGCTGTCGGAAGAGCGCGATCGGTGTAGGAGAGTCACGCACACTGGGTCGGGATCTATGTAGAAGAACTTACTCGTCTGTCGGACGGCAACGCCTGCATGCGGAATGCGATGCCTTCCGCGAGGTGGTGGATTCGCGGCCGCACGTTGGAAATTACGTTGCGTTACAACGAACTCCGAGGATCACGTCGTGCGGCGATGGTCGCGTTGGCGCGCCGCGTTCGACCGTGTAATCGGCTGGGC
>DATKLH010000205.1:0-10053 GCA_035542515.1 Casimicrobiaceae bacterium | reverse complement strand
GCGTGATCATTCGATCGAGCATCGGCCGTCCCAAGATCGAGGCTCGTTCAGTGCCATCAGGCATGGCGTGGTGATGTGGCCGGCGAGCACGACGTGCTTCTGCAATTCGTAGAACTTGTTGCTTGGATGGTCGCCAGCCGGTTCTGGCGGCCGTCGTCTGCGCCCTGCCTCAGTGCCCGATAAAGCCCACTGATGTTCAGCAGGGTGGGGCGCGTTCCGCGCGCTTCGGCCATCGCGCGGATGGTATCGCGTTCAGGAATGCGCAATTTCAATCCCGTCATGTCGGCGACCCTCGATGGGCCTGGGCCCGAGATCATGTGACGCTTGCCGTACCAGGTTCGCCATGGACCGTGCAGCCGATCGGCTGGCGTTGCATCGGGTAAGATTTCGTGGTTTGCTGCGCGCAACGCGCGGGCCCGAAGGAGTCGAAGCGATGGCAGGAATCAACCAGGCGGGACGGCGACGCGACGCGCTCGGCGTCCACTCGATCAATCACTTCGTCATCGGCGTGCCGAAGCTCGACGAGGCGGAGCGCTTCTACACCGCTTTCGGGCTCGACGTGCGTCGCAACGGCGAACGGCTGCAGCTGCGCACTTTCGGCCATCCCCATTGCTGGGGAACGGTGATTGCCGATGGTGCGCCGAAGCATTTGCACTATGTGAGCTACGGCATCTATCCCGAGGACGTCGAAGCGTTCACCCAGCGCATCGCGCGCTCGGACCTGGGCTGCAAGCCCCATCCGTCGAGCGATGGCAGCGGCTTGTGGCTCAAGGACGTCGACAACGTACGCATCCAGCTCGTCGTTGCGCCGAAGGTGATGCCGGACGTGAAATCGGTTGCGAACGTCGCGGCGCCATGTCCGCCGGGCAAGGGCGCCGCTCCCGCGCGGAGTCGCGTAGCACCGGTGCGGCCGCGTCGGCTTTCGCACATCCTGCGCTTCACGCCCGACGTTGCGCGCATGGTCGCCTTCTGCCGCGACGTGCTCGGCATGCGACTCTCCGACGGATCGGCCGATATCATCGCCTTCATGCATGGCGCGCACGGCAGCGATCATCACCTGGTTGCATTCGCCAAGTCGGATCGGCCCGGGCTGCATCACACGAGCTGGGACGTGGGCAGCCTCGACGAGGTCGGCTGCGGCGCCGAGCAGATGCGCGCACAGGGTTTCGCCGACGGGTGGGGCGTAGGCCGCCACGTGATCGGCTCGAACTACTTCTATTACGTGCGCGATCCGTGGAAGAGCTGGGCCGAATATTCATTCGACATCGACTACATTCCGGCCGAGGTCGATTGGAGTCCTGCCGATCATCCCATCGAGGATTCGGTGTACGTCTGGGGACCGCCGATGCATCCGGAGTTCATCACGAATTTCGAGGCGGCGGCGGCAGACTGAAATGCCGCGAAGGCGTGACTGGTTGTTGGTTGTTAGCGTGCCCATGGCAGGAGGGTGCTGACTCGCCGCTCCACGAGACAAGCCGATGCCGGAGCAGCGATAACAACGGCATGTACCGATGCGAGGTTCGGCTGCCATGCTAACAAAGGCCCATCGCCCATCGCCGCCATCGATCGACCATCGACCACAAGAAATCGTTAGGGAGGAACGCATGAACATCGCACGTCACGTCCGCGCGCTCGGACTCGCCGCCGCGCTGCTGCTCGCGGGTGGCACCGCGCTCGCGCAGCAGCCGCCGATCCGCATCGGCAGCACGCTTGCGCTGACCGGGCCGCTCGCGGCCACCAGCCTGGTCCACAAGGTCGTCGGCGAGATCTACGTCGATCAGTTGAATCAGCGCGGCGGGCTGCTGGGGCGCAAGGTCGAATGGATCGTCAAGGACGATCAGTCCAAGCCCGACCTCGCGCGCACGCTCTACGAGCAGCTCATCACCACCGACAAGGTCGACTTGCTGATGGGTCCCTATGCGACCGGCGCGATCCTGTCTGCGATGGGCGTTGCGCAGCGCTACAACAAGGTGCTCGTGCATCACACCTTCGGCATACCTTCGCTCGCCAAGTACGACATGCAGTTCCCGGCCTGGTCGCTGGGGCCGGATCCTGCCAACACGGTACCCAACACCGTGTTCGATGCGCTCGCAGCGTCGAGCAGCCCGCCCAAGACCATCGCGGTGGTCACGAGCAAGTTTCCGTCGGTGCACTTCATGTCGCTCGGTGCGCGCGAAGTCGCGAAAAAGCGCGGCCTGAACGAAGTCCTGTTCCTCGAATGGGATTTCGGCAACCTCGATTACGGCCCGATCGCGGCGCGCATCAAGGATGCGAAGCCCGATTTCCTGTGGGTCGGCGCGATCGGCCTGGAAGGCAACCAGCTTCTCGAAGCGCTGAACAAGATCGACTACAAGCCGCGCGAGCACTTCTACATGTATCCGGCACCGGGTCCGATGTCGAAGTCGCCGATCGCCGCGAACGCATTGTCGATGACGGTCTTCGAGGAGCACCCGCCGTTCACCAATGCACCCGGCGCCGCGGACTTCATCAAGCTGTATCACGAGCGCGCGGCCAAGGCCGGCATTCCGGACACCTCGGTTGAAGTACAGGCGGCGGCGTCGTACACCGCGTGGCAGATCCTCGAGGCGGGCGTGAAGGGCGCCGGCAGCCTCGACGACAAGGCGATCGCGAGTTACATCAAGACGCACAAGATCGACACCATCCAGGGCAAGCTGCGCTTCGACGGCCCGAGCAACTACGGTGACGACCTCATGCGCGTGAAGCAGGTGCAGAACGGGCATTGGGTCACCGTGTGGCCGAAGGCCTATGCGGCGCCGGGGGCTTCGCTGGTGGTGCCGCAATAAGCTCAAAGGCCGGGGCCAGGGATCGGGGGCTCGGGGATAGCGTGCCCGCACGCGCAATCGCGCAGTGTGAGCATCGGTACATCGCGATGCGCGACCGACTGCACGCTAGCCGCTCGTCTCCAGTCCCCCGCCCCGCCTTCCGAGCCGTGTGATGGCCTTCCCCAGCACGACGCTGCTGGCGCAATCGGCGCTGTCGGGCATCTTCATCGGCTCGCTGTACGGCCTGCTCGGATTGGGACTCGGCCTCTCGTGGGGCCTGCTGCACATCATCAATCTCGCACAGTTCGCGTTCGCCTTTCTCGCTGCGTATCTGTGCTACCAGCTCGCGAGCGTGGGCGGTGTGGACCCGCTGTTCACGCTGGTGCTGATCGTTCCGCTGTTCTTCGTGCTGGGCGCGCTCGTGCAATGGCTGATCGCGCGCTTCCGCGTCTCGCCGCTCAATTCGCTGCTCGCAACCTTCGGCCTGACCGCAATCATCGAAGGCGCGATCCAGGCGTTCTGGACGGCGGATTTTCGCAAGCTCGAATCCGTCTACGCCGGACAGAAGTTCCGCATCGGCGAGCTGTTCGTGCCGGTTCCCGAGCTGTTGACGCTGGTCATTTCGCTCGTGCTCGCGTTCGGCATCTGGGCGGCGATGCGTTATACCGACCTCGGCAAGGCGATGCGCGCACTCGCCGAGGATGCGCCGATGGCTGCCGCATTCGGCGTCGATCGTCGTGCGTTATCGGTGCTGCTCTCGGGCGTTTGCGGCGCGCTTGCCGGCATCGCGGGCGTGTGTCTCGCGTTGAGCTTCACGCTGACGCCTTCGCAGATCTATGCGTGGGTCGGGGTGGTGTTCGCGGCGGTCATGCTCGGCGGACTCGGATCGCCACTGGGGCCGCTCGCCGCGGGCATCGTGATCGGCGTCAGCGAGGCGGTCACCATGGCGTTCCTGTCGCCGTCGTGGGCGCCCATCGTGTCGTTCACGCTGCTGATCGCGCTGCTGCTCGTGCGCCCGGACAAGGCATGACGATGCGTCGCGGGCTGGCGCTCGCTGCCGCCATCGCCATTGCCTTCGCCGCGATCCCCTTCCTCGGACTGCCGGCGTTCTACGAATCGTTCCTGTACCTGGTGTTCCACTGGATCGTTCTCGCGACGTCGTGGAATATCCTGTCCGGCTACTCGGGTTACTTCTCGTTCGGCCACGGCGCGTTCTTCGGCCTCGGCGTCTACACCACCGCGGTGCTCGCGGGAAAGTTCGACGTGCCGTTTCTGTGGACGCTGCCCGCCGCAGCGCTGGTTGCCGCACTGCTAGGCGTAGCGCTGGGCGCTGTGGTGTTCCGCGTGCGCCGTGTGCGGGGCGAGCTGTTCGCGTTGCTGACGCTCGCAGTCACCTTCGTCCTGGCGACGATCGTGCTCAACACGCCGATCGATGGCGGTCCCGGTGTGTATCTCTCCGCAGTGGCCGTACCAGCGCTCGCACCCACGCCATCGGGATCCTTCTACGTGATGGCATTGGCACTCGCGGCGACCACACTCGCGCTCGCCTGGTGGATCGCGCGCGCGCGGCTGGGGCTCGGGCTGTTCGCGATCCACGACGACGAAGACGCCGCGGAAGTCATGGGTGTCCCCACTTATCGCTTCAAGCTCATCGCGTACGGGCTGTCGTGTGCGCTGGCCGGCGTTGCAGGTGGCATCCAGGCGTTGTTCGTGTCATACGTGACTGCGGGCAGCACGTTCAACATCACCGTGCCGCTCACCGTCGTGCTGATGAGCGTGCTCGGCGGCACGCGCCACTGGGCCGGTCCCGCGCTGGGGGCGACGGCGATCACGATCCTGCTCTACGCATCCACCGCTGCCGATCAAGCCGTCACGGGAAAGATCGTAGTGGGAGCGATCCTGGTGGTCGCCGTTTTGTTCCTGCCGGAAGGCATACTCGGCCGCTTCGCACGCCGCAGGCATCGTCCCGGTCCATCCGCACGCATCGCGTCCGAGACGGGTGTCGAAGCGACGCCGGAACTGCAAGCGCCTGCGCAGACGGCGCGCGCGCTTCTCGTGGTTCACGATGTGCGCAAGGCGTTTCGTGGCGTGCGCGCGCTCGACGGTGTCGACCTCGAGGTGCGCGAAGGCGAGATCCTTGGCGTGCTGGGACCCAACGGTTCCGGCAAGTCGACGCTGATCAACCTGATCAGCGGTCACTACCGTGCCGATGCGGGCAGCATCCGCTTCGATGGTCGCGAGCTCGCGCACCTGCCGGGCCATCTCATCGCTCGGGCCGGCATCGCCCGTACCTATCAGGTGCCGCGTCCGTTCGCCCACCTTCCGGTTCGCGACAATGTGGCACTGGCGGCCGCATTCGGCGACGAGCAGATGGACATGGTGTCCGCACGGCGCGAAGCGGGCCGCTGGCTTACGTTCACCGGACTCGCGGCGCGCGCGGACGCGCTGCCGGGCGAGCTCAACCTGCACCAGACCAAGTTCCTCGAGCTCGCGCGTGCGCTCGCATCGCGACCGCGACTGGTGCTGCTCGACGAAGTGCTCTCGGGACTCACGCCCACCGAGATCGACGAGGCCGTCGAGCTCGTGCGCCGCATCCGCAACCAGGGCACGACGATCCTGCTGGTCGAGCACGTCATGCGAGTGGTGACCGCGTTGTGCGAGCGCGTGGTCGTGCTCGATCAGGGTCGCGTGCTCGCGCAAGGCCCTGCGGCGCAGGTGATGGCACGCAGCGACGTTGCGGTCGCCTATCTCGGAGTGGCGCATGCTTGAAGTGGATCGCCTGCGCGTTCACTACGGCGCTGCTCCGGCGTTGTGGGACGTTTCGCTGCGCGTGGCGAGCGGGGAGCTCGTGTGCGTAGTAGGCCCCAACGGCGCAGGCAAGACGACGCTGATCAACGCGATCGCGGGTTTGAACGCCGCGCGCGAGGGTCGCATCGTGATGGAGGGCGTGGATCTCACGCGCACCGCCGCGCATCGCTTCTGCGCGGCCGGTATCGCGATCGTCCCCGAGGGCCGGCGGCTGTTCGGCGGAATGACCGTACGCGAAAACCTCGAGCTCGGGAGTTACCGGCGCGACGCGCGCAAGGAACGCGCGCGGACGATGGATTACGTATGCACGTTGTTCCCCGCAGTGCGTGAGAAGCTCGCTGCGCCTGCAGGATCGCTGTCCGGCGGCCAGCAGCAGATGGTCGCCATCGGTCGCGCGTTGATGGCGAAGCCGCGCCTGCTTCTGCTCGATGAACCGTCGCTCGGCCTCTCCCCTGCGATCGTTCAGGTCATGTTTCGCGCGATACGCGAAGTCAACGAGGCAGGTACCGCGGTGTTGCTGGTCGAGCAGAACGTCGCGACTGCGCTGGGAATCGCCAATCGCGCGTACCTGTTGGAGGAGGGGCGCGTCGTCGCCGAGGGTGCGGCGGAGTCGCTGTTCCACGACCCGCGGTTGCGCGAGGCGTACCTGGGCGTAGGCGCGCCGGGCTAGCCGTCATGGCCCGGCACCCTGTTCGCGCATTCATGAAGATCGGTACGTCATTCCGGCAGATACGTCGCTTCGGCAGATACGTCGTTTCGGCAGATACGTCGTTTCGGCGAAAGCCGGAATCCAGCGACTTTCGACGCATCCGCGTCGAACGTGCCAGAGTCGCTGGGGCCCGGCATTCGCCGGAGGACCCCCGCTCTTGCACGCGGTCGCGTGGCGCCGACGGTCCAAAACGCGCGCCTTCCGGGTAGATGCGGTTGTGCCGCCTGCCCGGACCCGTGGTCCTTGCTCGATAACGCTTGATCGACGACCTGTTGCAGGACGGCGCTGACGCAATCAAGCCTTAGCGGAAGATCAGGTAGAGCAACCCGCCGATCAGGAGCCACTTCAGCGTGTAGTGCGCGAAGCGGCTCTTCTTCTTGATCCACTTGCCGACCAGGCGCACGCGATAGGCGTAGTTGAAGATGTGGTTCAGCACGCCCACGCCGTCGCCGGGCTTGTTCTCGGTCTGGCTCGCGCGGATCACGGTACATTCCATCGCATGATTGAGCCAGCGCATGATGCGCAGGCGCAGCGGTCGCTCGACGTCGCAGAACAGGATGATCCGCGTGATGTCGCTGCGGTTCTCGGCGGTATGGATGAAGGTCTCGTCGAACATCACCGGCTCGCCGTCGCGCCAGAAGTACGGCTCGCCATCGACCACGATCCGGCACGTGTCGTTGTTGGGCGTCACCAGCCCGAGGTGATAGCGCAGCGAGCCCGCGAACGGATCGCGATGCGCGCCGAGCTTGCTCCCCGGCGGCAGCAACGCGAACATCGCCGCGTTCACGCTGGGAATCGATTCCACCAGCGCGACCGTCTTCGGGCATAGCGCCCTGGCCGAAGGCACCGGCTCGTCGTACCACTTGACGTAGAAGCGCTTCCAGCCGGTCTTGAAGAACGAGTTGAAGCCCAGGTCGTTGTAGGTTGCCGCTGCGCGGATGTGACCTTCGTCGAACAGCGACAGGGCCTCGTCGCGAATCAACTGCCAGTTGTCGCGCAACGGTGCGAGCTCGGGGAACTGCTTCACGTCGACGTACGGTCGGTTGGGCACCGCGGAGAACAGGTACATCAGCGCGTTGTACGGCGCCATGATGGTCGAATGGTCGGTCACCTGGCGCAGGAACCCGTGCCGCACGCGTCCGCGGTAGTGCACGTACATCGCCGAGGCGATGAACACGTACAGCGCGATGAACTTCGGGGCCAGTAGATCGACGGGCAACATGTGAGCGGAGGCGGTATCGAATATTAGGTACGAGGTGCGAGCGTGCCGTTGATCCTCGCCATGGCTTTGCGCATAGCCACATCGTCCGTTGTGGCACGCTCAGCTCATACGCATGACCGCGTTCGTGTCTTTTCCGCTGCACATTATGCCTTCTCCGCCGCCGCCCGCCCGGCACCGGCGTTTGCTGCCTTCTTCCACCTCCGATGCACCCACCACCACTGCTCGGGGTGACGCAGCACCGCGCGCTCTATGGCGGCGTTGTACATGCGGGTGTTGCGGCGGATCGCCTCGTTGGTGTTCTCGTGGTCGACCGTAGGCAACGGCTCCTCGAAGCGCAGCACATGCGTTCCGTCCGGCTCGCGCCAGCTCGCGGCCGGCATCACCGGAGCGCCGGTGGCGAGCGCAATGATGGCGAGGCTCTTGAACGTCCCGGCCGGATGGCCGAAGAACTCGACGTCGATGCCGTCGGGCCGACCCGCATGCTGGTCGAAGGGAAACACGATCACATCGCCGGCTTCGAGCAGCTGAACGATCCGGTCGAGCGAGCCGCGCTTGCCGATCACGCCGAAGCCGCCGCGGTTGAACCGCCGTGTCACCAGCGCGTCGAGCCAGCGCGGCTTGATCGGGCGGCGCACGAAGTGAAAACGGCCACGCACCTGCGGATAGTTCTGGATGCCGGCGAGTGTCGCCACTTCCCAGTTGCCGAAATGACCGGTGAGGATCAGCACGCCCTTCCCGGCCTGGAAGGCGCGCACGAAGACGTCGAGGTTCTCCACGCGCACCAGCGCGCGCTTGCGCTTCTCCGACAGCCAGCGGAAGCGGAAGAATTCGACGAGCAGGCGCCACAAGTGCGCGTAGTGCGCCTGCGCGAGCTGCCTGATCTCCGCGTCGGGGAGCGATGCCCCGAACACGCGCCGCAGGTTATCGATCATGACGGCGCGACGGAAAGGCAGCAGCGTGTAGAGCACGCGGCCCGCGAACGGAACGTGCGCGTGCTCGGACAGTGCGAGTGCAACCGCGGACGCACCCTGCCGGTCGTGGGTCAGCGAGACGGCAATGCCCGCGAGTCGATGTCGCGCAAGCAGCGTGCGGGCGCGGGCGCTGCATTCGATCACCGGCGCACCGTAGCCGTCGCGCGCCACGCAGAAATCGAGCGGCTCGATCTGCCCGAGTGCGAGCTCGCGCGGAAACAGCTTCGCGCACGCCTCCTTCGCCGCGAAGCGTGCGGCGAGGCTCGCCACGCGGCCGGCCGCTCCTCCGGCGTCATCGAGCTCGCGCTGCGAAAAGATGCCGTGCAGTGCTTCCGGCGGCGTGTCGGCCAGCAGGCGCTCCATGCGCGCGAGCTCGACGGTGTCGATGCCACAGCGTACGGGTCCTGAACTCGTGTTCGTCATGGCCGGTACGACGGGAACCGACGCGCTTGCAGACGACGAATCTTCGTCTTCCCCGCGCAAGCGTGGACCCGGTGACTTCATTGGAGCACCTCCGGGCTCATCGGCTCCGTACGGCGCCGATACCAGTAGACCATCCAAAACGGCAGACGGCTACAGCGCGCGCACCAGCAGCGCCGCATCGGTCCCGGCGAATCCGCGACACAGGATCATCGCAACGTCGCTGCGTGCGCGTTGCGCGGTGCTCGAAAGCGGAAGCATCGCGCATTCGGCGGCGGTGCGGTTCAGCGTCGCTATCCCGGGCACGACGCGATCGCGCAACGCGTCGAGGGCGATCACCGCATCGACGATACCGGCGGCCGCGATGAGATGACCGAACGCCCACTTGAACGCGGTGACCGGCGGGATGGCAGCGCCGAAAACGCGCGCGATCGCCGCCGCTTCGCTAGCATCCGACAACGATGTGCCGTTGCCGTGCGCGACGATCATCCCGACCTCGGCGGGCGCGATGCCGGCATCGTCGAGCGCGGCCTGCATGGCGCGGGCGAGGCCATCTCCATCCTCGCGAATGGCGAGCAGCCCGATCGCTTCGTTGGTCGATCCGCCGCCGAGCACTTCGCCGAGCGGCTTTGCATCGCGCGCCTTCGCCGAGCCTTCGGTTTCCAGCGTCAAAGCGGCAGCGCCTTCGCCAAACAGGCTTCCATCGCGTGCGGCGTCGAACGGCCGGATGGCGTCTCCGCCGCTGAGGAGCCCGCAGCGCTGGTAGTACATGACGTTCTGCGGCTCGATCGGCGCATCGTGCCCGACGGCAACCGCGCGATCGGCCTCGTCGTTGCGCAGCGCTTCCATCGCCTCGATCACCGCGAGCGTGCCACTGATGCTGTGGTTGGTGATGCAGGCATTGGAGCCCTTGAGGTTGTACTTGATGCCGACGTGACAGAGCACGTTGTTGGGGAGCGTACGCAGCAGCCACATCGGATTGACGACATTGCCCAGCTCGGCGCCGAACTGCTCGAGGTTGCCCTTCGCTTCGGTGAGCAGCGGGAAGAAGTCGTATTGGTTCTCGTATGCGCCGCCGCCGGAACCGACATAGCATCCCGTGCGGTCGTTGAATGCCGTTGCCGCTTGCGGATCGAGCGT
>DATKLH010000204.1:0-2581 GCA_035542515.1 Casimicrobiaceae bacterium | reverse complement strand
ACACCCCCCATCGCCATCTCCGCCTCGACGACACGGCCCTGACGATGGTCCCTGACTGATTCTGACGAGTACGCAATGACAACCGACACGCTCGGCAGGATGCCGGAACACGCAACGACATACAGCGCGGGCACCGTTCCGCCCGGCTATGCGGCACTCGAACGCGGCGGCGCATGGTTCCGCGCGCTCGGCCCGCTGTATCAGCGCCAGGCCGACGATGGCACGGTCATCGTGGCGGTACGCGTGAGCGCGAGCCACGCGAATGTGATGGGTATTGCGCACGGCGGGATGCTGATGACGCTCGCGGACGGCGCGATGGGAATCAACCTGAATCTGTTGCGATCCGGCGAGCGGATGAAGCAGTCGACGGTAACCACGACGCTATCGAGCGAGTTCCTCAGCGCTGCACAAGTCGGCGACTGGCTCGAAGCGCACACGCGAATTCGCCGCAATGGCAAGCGCCTCGCGTTCGTCGAATGCACGCTGAAGGTCGGCGAGCGCGAAGTGCTGCATGCAAGCGGCACCTTCCTGCCTATCTGAGGCGTTGCCACTCGACGGTCGATACGAAACGGGCCGCGTTCACACGCGGCCCGCGAGACGATTCTTCGTTGACGCTTCCGGTCAGCGGTCCAGCAGCGCCTCTTCGAGTTGTGCAATCACGCGCAGCAGCCTCGGCTTCACTTCGTCGAGCAGAAACGCCTGGGAAAGATTGAACGACGGCCCACCCACATTGATTGCCATCACCGGCAACCCGCCGCCCGGCTGAAACGCACGCGCGATGCCGTTCACGTCGGCTTGCCAGTCGCCGAACGAGCACGTGACGCCAAGCACGCGATAGTCTTCTATCGCGCGCTCGATGCCGCGTTTGATCCCAGGCCAGGCCACGTCGTCGAGTTCGTGAATCTGTTCCATGACGTCGGTCCGCTCGCGTTCCGACGTCGCCGCGAGCCACGCGCGGCCGATGGCTGAAGTCGCGATGGGAATGCGCGAACCGACGTCGAGCGTCAGCGCGAGCGCGGACGAACTGCGACAGCTTTCGATGTAGAGCATCGACAGACGGTCACGCGTGCCAAGCGACACTGTCGCCTGCGAAAAATCGGCCAGTTCCTGCATCATGGGCCGCGCGATCTTGCGCACGTCGAGGCGCGCGAGCATCGAACTGCCGAGCGCGAGACACGCGGTGCCGAGACGATAGCGCCCGCTGTCCTCGAGGTGGATCAGATAGCCGATCTTCGTGAGCGTCATTGTGAGCCGCGACACGGTCGATCGCGGCAGCTTGCAGCGCAGCGCGATTTCCTGATTCGTGAGCGCGGTGTCGCCGCCGCGAAAGCAAGCCAGCACTTCGAGCCCACGCGCGAGCGCCGTCACGAAGTGGCGATCCTCCTTGTGCGCGCTCGCACTGCCTTTGTTTTGTTCGGTACCCGACATTATCGAAAAATGGAGCGTCCGCTCCAGTTCAGTGGGTGCAGTGTGCACCGCCATCACGACGTCCACCACGAATCAACGCGTAATTGACAATGCGCTGAGCTCAATGCGTGGCGAACTCTATCTTGGGATTATATTCGGTATTGCGACCGCGAACGGCACGTTACGCGCCAAAGTATGGAGAGGAATGACCCGGTCGCGACGCCCCATGCGGTCCACGTCGCGACGTCGCGAAGGCCACGCCCGACCGTTGATAGAAAGGTCGTGCAGCGGGCACGACATCGGGCAGTTTTACAGCTGGATGATTGATAAGGATTCCGACACACCCACCTTTCCGCCAATCCAACATCTTCACACTCAAACACCTTCAAATGATGCCAGGGCAGACACCGCCTCCGCGAAGCAGTCGATCAGATAATCGCACTCAGCGGTATTCAGCGCGTCACGCCGAGAAATGATTCCGACCGTTACGTGCGGCAAGCGTTCTTCGACCGGGATCGCCACCACACCTTGCCATCGCAGCGTCAGCTTCGCACAGATGCAGGCGCTTTCGGCACGCGTCGCCAACCTGCTGGTTGCGCAAGGGGTGAAACCCGGCGACGTCGTCGCCGGGCTGCTGCCGCGCACACCCGAACTCGTCGCAACGATTCTTGGCACGTGGCGCGCAGGAGCGGTCTACCAACCGCTTTTCACCGCTTTTCACCGCTTTTGGCCCCGAGGCGATCGAGCACCGGCTGCGCATGAGCGAGGCCACGCTGGTCGTCACCAATACCGCCAACCGCGGCAAGCTCGACGACGTCGCCGACTGCCCACCAGTCGTACGGTGCGCCAACCCGGCGAGTCCCTGCCCGATGGCGATATCGATTGGCGCATAGCACTCGATGCACAGTCCACGACGTTCGAGCCGGTCATGCGCAAGGGCACAGATCTGTTCATGATGATGTCCACGTCGGGCACGACAGGACTCCCCAAAGGCGTGCCGGTACCGCTGCGGGCCCTGCTGGCGTTTGGCGCCTACATGCGCGACGCCGTGGATCTGCGCCCCGAAGACCGGTTCTGGAACATCGCCGATCCAGGCTGGGCGTACGGACTCTACTACGCGATCACTGGGCCGCTACTGCTCGGCCACGCCACCACGCTTTACGAAGGCAGCTTC
>DATKLH010000203.1:0-6486 GCA_035542515.1 Casimicrobiaceae bacterium | reverse complement strand
GACGAAGCCCACTGTTTGTCGAAGTGGGGGCACGACTTTCGGCCGGACTATCGCTACGTCGGCCGGTTCATTCGCGAACGCGCCGGCGAGGGACCGGTGCCGCCGGTGCTGTGTCTGACGGCGACCGCGAAGCCCGACGTGGTCGAAGACATCCTCGCGCACTTTCGCGACAAGCTCGGTATCGAGCTGGAACTCTTCAATGGTGGTGCGCAGCGCACGAATTTGTCGTTCGCGGTCGTGGCGACTACATCGGGAGAAAAGCTCGCCCACATTCATCAGGTTCTGGAAGCAGATCTGCCGCGTGATGGCTCGGGTGGGGCGATCGTGTTCTGTTCGACGCGTCGGCGCACCGAGGAGATCGCGGGCTTTCTCGAACAGAAGCGGATGTCGGCTGCGTTCTTTCACGCGGGCTTGCCGCCGGAGCGAAAGAAGGAGGTGCAGCGCGGGTTCATCGCCGGCGACGTGCGCGTGATCGTCGCCACCAATGCGTTCGGCATGGGCATCGACAAGCCGGATGTGCGGCTGGTGATCCACGCCGACATACCCGGGTCGCTTGAGAACTACTTGCAGGAAGCCGGGCGAGCCGGGCGCGATCGCGAGGCTGCGCGGTGCGTGCTGCTGTACACGCCGGAAGACGTCGAGCGGCAGTTCGGCATGTCGTCGCGCTCGCGGCTCACACAGGTGGAGATCGTCGCGATCCTGAAGGCGTTGCGGCAGCTCGATGCGAAAAAGCGTACCGCCGGCGAGATCGTCGCGACGCCCGGCGAAATCCTGCTCGAGGAAGACGACGGGCAATTCGTGCGCGATTCCAACACCGACGACACGCGCGTGCGCACGGCTGTGTCTTGGCTCGAAGAGTCCGAGTTACTCACGCGCGACGAAAATGCGGTGCAAATCTTCCCATCATCGTTGCGCGTCAACACGGTCGAGGAAGCGCAGCGCAAGCTCGCCGCGAACACGACGATCGTCGAGCCGTATCGGCGGCAGCTCTTGGATCTCGTCACCGCGCTGATCGATGCGCCTGCAGACAAAGGTCTCAGCACCGACGAGCTGATGGGCGTGACCGGGCTCACCACCGAACGGCTGCGTAAGGCGCTGTATGACTTGGCGGCGCTCGGCATCGCGAGCAACGACACGGCGGTGACTGCCTTCGTGCACGTTGCCGTGGAGCGTTCGTCGCAGAAGCGCCTGGAGCAAGCGAGTGCGCTGGAGCGTGCGTTGATCGGCGAATTGCGCGAAGCGGCGCCCGATCTCGCGGTTGGCGATTCGTCCGTACTGCATCTGCGATATGCGACGCAGCGGTTGAAGGATGCGGGCTTTCCGGCGGCGCTCCCGGAACAAGTGATGCACATCGTGCGCGGACTGGCCAACGACGGTCGCGACGATGCGGGCGGCGTCGGCAGCGTGAGCGTGCGCTCGATCGACCCTGAGATCGTACGGATCACGCTTAACCGGGAATGGAGCGCGCTCGACCGTACGGCGGAGTTGCGGCGCGCCGGTGCGGCACGGTTGCTCGAGCACTGGCTGGCATGTTTGCCGACCGGTCAGCGCGGTTCGGATCTGCTCGCCGAAACGACGCTCGGCAAGCTGCTCGCGACGCTGCAGGACGATCTCACGCTGAAGGCCGAGGTCCGTGATCTGACGAAACTGCTCGACCGCGCGCTGCTGTGGTTGCACGAGATGGAAATCATCCGCCTGAATAAAGGGCTCGCGGTGTTCCGTCCGGCGATGACGATCCGGCTCGTCCGCGAGCGGCGCGGCTTCGCGCGCGCGGATTTCGAGCCACTCCGGCTGCACTACGCAGAGCAGGTGGTGCAGATCCACATCATGGCGGAGTACGCGGAGCGTGGGCTCGCCGACATCGCCGAAGCGCTGCGGCTGGCGATGGACTACTTCAGCGTCGGTCGTGACGCGTTCGTGAAACGCTGGCTGCCGGAACGGGTGAAGGAGCTCGAGCGGCAGACCACGCCCGAATCGTGGCGCGCGATCGTCGAATCGCTCGGCAACGTGCAGCAGCAGCGCATCGTCACGGACGATCGCGAGCGCACCAACGTGCTCGTGTTGGCGGGGCCGGGCTCCGGCAAGACGCGCGTATTGGTGCACCGCATCGCGTATCTCGTGCGAGTGCGGCGCGAGCATCCGGCGGGGATCCTCGCGCTGGCATACAACCGGCACGCGGCTGTGGAGATTCGTCGGCGTCTGCACGAGTTGATCGGTGATGACGCGAACGGCGTGGTGGTGCTCACCTGTCATGCGCTCGCGATGCGGCTTGCCGGCGTGACGTTCGTTGGCCGTGCCGGCGACATCGACGACGCGGTGTTTCGCGACGTGTTGACGCAAGCGGTCGCGCTGCTGAAAGGCGAAGGTCTGCCGCCGGAAGAGGCCGATGCACAGCGCGATCGTTTGTTGCGCGGCTTCCGTTGGATTCTCGTCGATGAATATCAGGATGTAGGTCCGGAACAGTACGAGCTGATCTCTGCGCTCGCGGGCCGCACGTTGAACGACGAACAGGGGAAGCTCTCGTTGTTCGCGGTCGGTGACGACGACCAGAACATCTATGCGTTCGCCGGTGCGTCGGTGGAGTACGTGCGGCGGTTCGAAGCGGACTATGCGGCGAAGCCCGTGTATCTCGTCGAGAACTATCGTTCGTCTGCGCACGTGATCGCAGCGGCGAATGCGGTGATCGAACCCGCCGTGAATCGTATGAAGGCGGGCCACCCAATCGAGATCAATCGTGCGCGCGCGAAGGCGCCGCCCGGCGGCGCATGGCAGCAACGCGATCCGGTGGGAAAGGGGCGCGTGCAGATCATCGATGCGGGGCGTGATCCGCTCACGCAAGCGGTCGCGGTGATGACGGAGTTGCAGCGCCTGGCGTCACTCGATCCAACGTGGGACTGGCGGCGCGTCGCGGTGATCGCGCGCGAGTGGCGGTACCTCGAACCGGTCCGCACTTGGTGTGAACTGAACGGTGTGCCGTCGCAAATGGCGGACGAACACGCGCCACACTTCTGGCGCCTGCGCGAGACGCAGATGCTCATCGACTGGGTGCGTCGCAGCGTCAGCGGATTGATCGACGTGCCGGGCATTCGCGGCTATATCGCGTCGCGCGATGCGTCGCGCTGGTGGGAGCTGCTCGCGGATGCGTTCGAGGACTACGCGCTCGAAACTGCCGGCGCCGAAATGCCGGTTCATCACTTCCTCGAGTGGCTCGCCGAGTGGGGCCGCGACGCGCGCCGCCGCCAAGAAGGCCTGCTGTTGCTGACCGCACACCGCGCCAAAGGACTCGAGTTCGATCACGTGGTGGCGCTCGATGGTGGTTGGAACAAGGTGGGCGGTGGTGAGGATGCCGACGCACCCCGACGGCTGTACTACGTCGCGATGACGCGCGCGCGAGAAACACTGACGTTGGCGCGGATGGCTCGTGCGCATCCGTTCGTCGATGCGTTGAGCGGTCAACCCAGCGTGCTCGCCCGCGATCGAACCGAACTACCCGCGCCGGCGCCGGAGCTCGCACGTCGTTACGAACACCTATCGTTGAGGGACGTCGACATCGGCTTTGCGGGCCGGCAGCGCGAAAGCGCGCGCGTGCATCGCGCGATCGCAAAGCTACGCGCCGGTGATGCACTGACGCCGAAGTTGTCGGATGACAAGCGCGAGCTGTTGAACGCGGACGGTGTGTGCGTTGGCCGACTGGCACGCGCGTTCAAAGCGCCGGACGGCATGAGGTGCATGAGCGCAACTGTGGCCGCCATCGTCGTGCGGACGCGCGCGCAGTCGGATGAAGAGTACGCGGCGGCGTTGAAGTGCGAGCGGTGGGAGGTGGTGGTGCCGGAGTTGGTGTTTGGTTGAGCTGAGGCCGATTCGTGCGATGACTGAGTACGTGATCGGTTGTTGTTCGTGACGTACGCGAACAGTGCAGGAAGCGAAAAGGCATTTCGCTACATGAGTGGGTCGCGGCGAGCTCCGGACAGTGCTCCGAGTTCGCCTTCGGTTCCAGCTTTACGATTGGCAAACGACTCACACCAAAGGCGCCGTTGAGTCGCTAGACTACTTCGCATCGCGCTATCGTGACTGGACCGGCGACAGCGCGCGACGGAGAGCCGCAATGAGCAAGGTGACGATCCCCCTCGCATCGCTTCGCTTCGAGGGGCCACGGTTCGAGAACCACGCGCTCGACGTTGACTGCGTGGGCGAGCTCGCGGCATACAAGCGTCTCGTTCTCGAATGTGCCAAGGCCCTTTGGTTCCGCAATCATCCGGAAAGGGAGCGCCTACCGAAGGGTTTCGAAGACGAGCTGGTCATTCGCTTCTCGGAAATCAGAGATGGATCCGCGCTGGTTCCATTGACGCGAGTGTTGCTACAGGACCAGGCGGAGCTGCCGCTCGGTGTGCGCGATGAATTCGACGCCGCAGCATCGCTGATCGATGACGCGATTGCGTCGGCCGCATCGGATGAGCTGTTACCCAAGGAATTGCCGGCGAACGTCATCCCCTTCTTTGAAGAATTTGGGAGGAGTCTCCGCTCGGACGAAGTGGTGCACGTTCGTGCGCGGAATTCCGCTCGCGAAGTCGCTTATACCGCGCAAGCTCGCAAACGATTGGCCGAATGGACCATGAGTAGCTACGAGGACCGAATCGATGTGGTCGGTGAAGTTAGCATGGCGAATGTCCGCGGGGGATCGTTTGCGCTGATTGTCTCGGATCGCCAGGGTCCGGTTACAGGCAAGTTCACCGACGCACAAGAAGCCGAGATTCTGGACGCGCTACGCAGTCACAAGACGGCACGAGTACGGGTTGTAGGAACCGGTGAGTTCTCGGCCGCGGACCGCACGTTGCGCCGAATCCTACGGATCGATGACGTCTCGGTAGTCGTCGGCACCGAACCGGCGTGGGCTGAGGTCGCAAAACCGATCTGGGAGCGGGTGCGCGAGATCGGCGCGTCGGTACCGGATGCGCTTTGGGAAACGGTTCCGCCGGACCTCGCAACACGACTCGATCATTACCTGTATCCGCGTCGTGACGAGAATGACTGATGCGAGCAGTGTTCGCTGACGCCACGTATTGGATTGCACTGTTCAACCCGCGCGATTCGCTGCACGCGACTGCGAACAGTGTATCGAGCGAGCTCGGGCAGACCCGAATCGTTACCTCGGAGATGGTCCTCATCGAAGTGCTCAACTCGCTGTCCAAGCCGCCGGACCTTCGGTCGAAGGTAGTGGAGGCCGTCTCGGCCATACAGGCGGACCCCAACACTGAGGTCGTGCCGCTATCCGGTATCCAATTCCATGATGCGCTGCGGTTCTTTGCAGCGCACACGGACAAGGAATGGGGCCTGACGGATTGCGCGTCGTTCGTTCTGATGCATAACCGCGCACTGACTGAAGCGCTGACACACGATCGTGACTTCGAGCAGGCTGGATTTCGAGCCTTGCTCAGGTCGAAGTGAGGTCTTCGGGACAAGCCGGCGAGGCCTTCGGTCGTTGCAAGTCCGCTAGCTTCTCTACCTCCTCCCGCCGCAAGTTCTCCACGCGCCACTCCAGACTCGTTGGCGACGGCCGATACTGTCAGGCAACGCCCTAGCTTCTGATTTCTCCAGCAACTGTCGCACCTGTTCTTCAGCGATCTCCAATGTCGAGGACCGATGCGTTTTCGGTTGGTTGAATTTCGCCGGCGCTGGCGCTGTTGCGGATCGCAGCGCGACACCCACGAATCATTCGCGAGAATCTGGCGTTCAGCGTTCCGAATACTTGGCGCTGCTGCCCTTGGCGCGATCCACGGGATACTTCTCCGCGTTGATCGCGATCTTGCGCTGCGCCGCTGCGAGCAGATCGACGCCCAGCCGATCCGCGAGGCGCACCAGATAGATCAGCACGTCGGCGAGCTCGAGCTCGACCTCGCGACGCTGCTCGATGCCGAGCGCATCGCTCTCCGCGTTGCTCAGCCATTGGAAATGTTCGAGCAGCTCGCCGGCCTCTACGATCAACGCCGCGGCGAGATTCTTCGGCGAATGAAATTGATGCCAATCGCGTTCGTCAGCGAACCGGCGCAGCTGTGCGGTCAACTCGCTCAGGCTGTCGTGGGGCATGAGATCGACTCCGATTGGTGTGCATGCGAGTAAACGGCGACTGGACGATTTGAGGCAACGGGGCAGAAGTTCCTGCGCGGCAACGGCAACCTGTTCAACGTAGCGATCACGCGCGCGCGGCCTGTTGCACGTGGTCGGCGACAAAAGCGCAGCTGCGTCGTGCGGCGTGGACTACCTCGAAGCGTTCGCGAACTACGTTGCGAATCTCGATGCAACGCGCGCGGCCGCGGACGTGCGTGCGCCGGCCGTTGTCGGTGCGGACTACCCGACGGTCGCGCATCCCGAGCGCGTCTCCGATTGGGAACGCGTGCTCTACCGCGCGCTGGTGGCGGCCGGCGTGAAGCCGATTCCGCAGTTCAGCGTGGAGCAGTACGACCTCGACTTCGCGATCGTCGTGGGCGA
>DATKLH010000202.1:0-6005 GCA_035542515.1 Casimicrobiaceae bacterium | reverse complement strand
TTCGACGTGGGTATCGAGCCCTGCGCGAACGCGCTGTTGAATCAGCTCGAGGATCTGTTCGCGCTGCGCCAGCGTGCGCTCAGCTATCGCGCGCTGGGCATGCAGCCGGGCGAGCTCGAAGTAGCCACTCGCGACATTGCTTGCGAGGAGCGTGCGTGCCGCTTGCATGTCGGCCTCTGCCGCTCGCTCGGTGCCGAGCGCCGCTTCCAGTGCAGCGCGGTTGCGGCCGAAGAAATCGACCTCCCATGATGCGTCGAGTTCGAGCGTCGTCGTGGTCTTGGTACGGCCGGCGAGCGGCAGCGGCGCGAGATCGCTACCGGTGAAGCGCTCCCGCGTCGTGTTGAAGCTGCCCGTCAGCTGAGGCTGGGTGTCCGCCCGTGCAGCGTTGACCAAAGCGTGAGCGGCCCGCACGCGCGCCTCGGCCGATTGCAGCGACGGGTGATCGGCGAGCGCCTTGGCGATCAAGGCATCGAGTTGCGGTTCACCGAACGCCCGCCACCATGCCTCGTCGAGGGGCGGCATCGATGTGTCGCCGGACAGACCCGCCTCGACCGGGTCGATTCGGGACTGTCGTGGCGCAAGCGCCCCTGCGCTCACGCAGCCCGCGAGCAACGCGCACGCGGCGAGCAGCGCGGCGCCGCTTGTCGCGCGGAGCGCGCGTCGAATCGGATTCGCGATACGGCCGTGGATCGATCGAACGATGCCGTCGTTTCGATACCATGGCGAGCGCCCCTCGATGCACCCGTTGGATCGGATCGGTCGTCGTGGCGATGGTTGACCCGTCAAGCTAAGGGACAGATCAACGCAGGCGTTCATCGCAGCTCTACTCATGGGAATCCGGCCGGCGCAGGGATCGCCGGCACTTCGCGCGCGACGGCGTTCGTTCTCGCGCATTCGACGCAGAAGATCGACCAGTACGCGCCGTCTGGGAGTTCGAGCACGGCAATCGGCTGGTTGCACCGTAGCAACAATGGGCGCCACTGCGCGTGCGTGACCTGTTGCAGTCTGAGGCGGCGGTCAGCCTGCCGCTCGATGGATCCGAGTACACGCTTCAAAGGTTGCATGGGTGTCGACCTACCGGATCACATGGACGATGGTGTGGTGATCGGACAAGCGATCGATTGCGATCTCGTTGGGATGGTCCCTATCGAGCCTTTCGAGCCTGCAGGGCGTTCCGGCTGCTGGCTTCACGACCACCAATGGGATCCGCAGCGCGCACGAGCCGCGCAAACTGCGCGCGCGCATCCGCGAACGCGCGTACTTCTGCCTCGGCGCCGAGGGCCAGGCCCTCGGCGTAAACGAAGTGCACGTCGACGATTCCGAGGAAGCCAAACATGGTTCGCAGGTAGGGCACGACGTGGTCGGTCGACTGCCCCCGGTGGGAGCCGCCACGCGTCGACACCGCGTAAACGGTCTTGTCGGCGAGCAGACCAACTGGGCCGGCGTGGGTGTAGCGGAAGGTCACGCCGGCTCGCGCAACCGCATCGAACCACGCTTTCAGCAACGCCGAGATTCCAAAGTTGTACATTGGCGCACCGAGCACGATCAGATCGGCAGCCTGAAGTTCGGCGATCAGCGTCTCGTCGAGCGCGACTCTCGCAGCCTGCTCGGGGGTGCGATTCCCCGCCGGCGTGAACAACGCGTTCAGCGCGTCCTGATCTAGGATCGGGTGCGGTGAGCGTGCCAGATCGCGCACGGTCAGTTCGGCTTCGGGATGGATTACCAGCAGCTGCTGCACCAATTCGTTCGCAAGGCGGCTCGAATGGGAGCCGGCCTCAGGATCGACCGTGCGGTAACTGGAAAGGATCTGCAGGATGTTCATGGCGAGTGCGGTTGTTAGGTGGTTGAGTTGGGCTCAATCTATTGATCGCCGGATCGTCGCAGAAGCCTCGCCAGTGCAAATCTCCGTTTCGCTATTGGAACGATCCGTCTAGCATCGCGACATGACCGACCTCGATGCCAACGACTTGGTGCTGTTCGCACGCGTGGCGGAGGACGGTAGCTTCAGCCGAGCCGCGGAACGTATGCATGTTCCGAAGGCTACCGTTTCGCGACGCATCGCCGCGCTCGAAACGCGCCTCGGCGAGCGCCTGTTTCAGCGAAGCACTCGCAGACTCTCGATCACTGATTTCGGTTTGAGCGTGCTCGATCACGCGCGCGCGTTGGCAGCCGAATTGGATGAGGCGCTCGCGCTCGCGCAGCATCGTCAGGCCGAGCCAAGCGGTCGGCTACGCATATCGTTGACGGCGGATCTCGCCAGCAATGCACTCTCGCAAATGCTGGCGAAGTTTGCGCGCGACTATCCCGCGGTGACGTTGGAGATCGACACCTCACCGGGGCGCGTCGACTTGATCGGCGAAAACGTCGACCTCGCAGTGCGCATTGGGGAGCTTGGCGAGGATAGCCAGTTGGTCGCGCGCAAAGTCGCCGAGTTGGCAATCGGCTTGTACGCCGCGCCCGCATATCTGAAAGAGGTCGGAGAGCCGAACAAGCCCGACGATCTATTCGATCTCCACGGTCTGGTGACCTTGGTCAGGCCGGGCGAAGCGCGACCATGGAGGCTCGTTAGACGAATCGAAGGCGGCCGCCTGGATTGGCGCGGGACACCACATCGGTACACGTCGGCTGATTCGCCGACGGTCTTGAAGAGGATGGCGGAGGCCGGCTTTGGCGTCGTCAGCTTCCCCGTACTTTACGCGCGCGAATCGGTGCAGCAAGGAATGCTCAGGCGCGTTCTACCCGATTGGGGAGCTTCCGCGAAATTGTGGGCGGTGCTCCCGGGTCGTCGCCTGATGCCGGCCCGCACCCGTGTACTCCTCGATGCGCTGGTCGCGACGATGGGCGGCGCGGACTGAGGTCACTTCCCCTCGAGCGAGCACCTCGAAAGTCACGAAACGCCGCGAGCCACAGGCCAGCGATCGCCGAAGTTCAACGCAACGAGCCACGCTCCAGCAAAGCCGCACAGCGATCTTAATGATTGTCATTACTGGTTGGTCGTGCTAGAAGCCGACATCGCCTTTTGCTTCGGAACGAGCATGCCGTTCGCAAAAATGTGTTCAGTGCAAAGCGCATAGTGGACAAGCGGCGCGCGCAAGCTGAAGGCACGCGAACAGCACTGATGCGTGCGGCGGAGCGCTTGATCGCCGAGCGCGGCACCGAAAACGTTTCGCTGCGCGACATCGTCAAGGTCGCGGGGCAACGCAACGAGTCCGCACTGCAATATCACTTCGGCAACTACCATGGTCTCGTCGCTGCGATCCACGCGTCGCGCGCTGCCGACATGCAGACACGGCGTGCCGCGCTGCTGCAGGAACTGAAGGCGCACACGACCCATCCGTCGCTGCGCGACATCTGCCGGTTGATGGTCGAACCCGCTCTGCTGCTCGCGCGCACGAAGCCCGATTTCCGGCGCTACGTCAAAGCGTTCGGCCGCGAAATCACCCTCACCGAAAAATCGGCGATCGCGTTCGTCACGGGCACCGAAGTCCCCGGTCCCAGCGTGCTCGAGACGAGGACCTTGCTGCTCGCGGCGCTGGATCACCTCGACGGCGCCGCGCGCGAACGTCGGCTGGACGGCGCGCTGCGCTTCATCGCGGCATCGATGTATCACGAGGCGAGGCAACGCAACGCCTTTCGCGGCCCGCACGGCGAACTGTTCATGAGCAGCCTGATCGACGCCCTGGTCGGGCTGCTGAGTGCACCGGAGTCGGACGAGACGAAGGCCATCGCTCGCTCGATGCAGCGCACACGGCGCAAGCGCAGTGCGCAATGAAACCTTGAAACGGAGATAGCGACATGCTTCGAGCGATCGTCCTGTTGGCGCTTGCCGGAATGATCGGCGCAATCGCCTGGCAACAGCTGCGCTATCTGCACGCGCGGCGCGACGTCGTGCACGATGCGCAGCCGCTGCTGTATTCGACCGCCGCGTTCCATGTCCTGACGTTTCTCTACTACCCGGTCGACGCACCATCGGACGGCGCGGACGATCGCGACCTGCTCGCCGCGCTGCGCGAGCTGCGCGCGGCCGCGGAATCCGGTGGCGATGCGCGCGTCGTCTACGCCGGCAAGGTCGCGGTCAACGCGCTCGCGTCGACGCAGCTCGTCGCGCGTTTCGGCGGCGAGGTACCGTGGAGCGCGGTACTGCTGACGCAATTCGATTCGCGCGCGGCCGCGGATCGCATCATGGCCGGCGACGCATATCACCGGGCGTTGGCGCGCTTCGCCCGCACGTACGCGTGCGGCATGCAGCGCTCGCCGTGGCTCAATCTCGGATTCCCGATGGTCCTGCTCGGCAAGCGGATCGGACAAATCCTCACGCGCGCGCCGTCGCACTTTCCGTTCGTACCCGCCGAGCCGAATCCGGCGATCGAGCTGCGTGCCACGCAGTTGCTCGCAGCGCGCGAATACGGCGCGCACGCGGTGGTCGTTGCGAATCTGCTGCGCGAAGGAACCTCCGAGAACGCCGCCGCCGATCGCCAGTACACGCAGCAGATGTTCGGCCTGATGGCGGAAGGCGTGCACGGGCCGATGCACATCGGTACGGCGGTTCCGTTGGCGGACGGCGACCGGTTCGACCGCGTCGCGCTCGTCTACTACCCCGGCGTCCAATATTTCGCAGACATGATGCGCAGCCGGTTCTACCGCGGCATCGTCGGCGACAAACAGCTGGGAGATACGCAAGCGTCGATCACCGTTCCGTTGCTCGATCGCTTGTGAACGAATCGACTAAGGGGCGCCGGCATTCAGCCGCGAAGACAAGGCCCCATCCACCGGATCACCGCTCGTATTGGAGACACGCATGACGCAATTCATCCGCACACCCGACGAGAACTTCGCCAACCTGAGGGGTTTCGATCACCCGCCGCGCTATCACCCGTGGCAGGACCTCAGGATGCACTACGTGGACGTCGGTCCCGCCGACGGGCCGGTCATGCTGCTGCTGCACGGCATGCCGACCTGGTCTTATCTGTACCGCGATGTCATTCCCGCGCTCGTTTCCGCCGGCTACCGCTGCATCGCACCGGATCACGTCGGCTTTGGCCGTTCCGACAAGCCGACGGACATTCACTGGTACACGATCGCGCGACACGTCGAAATACTGACATCGCTGATCACCGCACTCGATCTGCGCCGCGTCACGCTGGTCTGCCAGGACTGGGGCGGTCCGATCGGTCTCGCGCAGGCCGTGATGATGCCCGACCGATTCGATCGGCTGATCATCATGAATACCTGGTTGCATCATCCCGAGTACGAGTACACCGATGCGATCCGCAACTGGAACAGGAATTGGCACGATGGCGGTATCTTCTGCCGCGAACGACCGGACATCGCGCTGCTCTTGGTGTTCAGCGCTGGACTGGCCGGACCCGACGTCATCTTTCCGGCGCTGACGCAAGGTCTCCGACCGCAGTTCACGGGCCTCGCCGCGCAGATCTACGAGGGTTTCTCCGCGCCGTTTCGAAACCTACCCGACGCCGCATACAACGGCCTACGCCGATTTCCGCTGTCGATTCCGTTCGACAGCTACGACAACGGCAACGGCGCGGCGCAGACGCACCACTACCGCGCGCTGCTGACCTGGAACAAGCCCGTTCATTTCGTGTGGGGTTGCGCCGACGACGTGTTCACCGAATCCTGGGGCAGGCAGTGGGCGAGCCGGATGAACGCGACCTTCGACGCCGTTCAGGACGCGGGGCACTTTCTGCAGAATTCCCACGGCGCCGTCGTCGCCGGACACATCCTGCGCAGGACGGCGCACCTTTGATCGCTCGTTAGTGAGAAAACAGAAGGCGGACGATCGAGCGGCGGTCGCCGCCCTCAATGCTGCGCGAACAATTCCCGCGCCTGCGCCGCGTACGCATCGCGAAACGCAACGCAAAGGCGAATGCGCTCGACCGTTTGATCGAGCGCACGCCGGCCGCCTTCGATGCGCTTCAACCGCGGCTCGTACATCGCGATTACCGCATCGGCGCGCGCCGCGCTGCAGTAGGTCTGGTTCATGTAGA
>DATKLH010000201.1:0-5637 GCA_035542515.1 Casimicrobiaceae bacterium | reverse complement strand
TCTCGCGGCGATTCCGTGGCGAAGGCGAGCGTCAGTCGGCTGCGAGTCCGAGAGCTCGCGCGACGAATGCCTCCTCCTCCGCGCGGTGCTGCAGGGCATTGCACACGGCGGTCGGGGCCGACGCCGGTCTGCCAGCGTATTGCAACGTGGCTCCAGGGGGCAGCGCACGGTCGAGCGAGTCCCGCACCAGGTACCACGACCCATGGTTGCGAGTCTCCTCCTGCGTCCATACGACGTCGCGCAGATTCGGATAGCGCTCGAGCTCGGCGCCCAACGCCTCGGTCGGGAACGGATAGAGCTGCTCGACCCGCAGCAACGGGACCTGCGCCTGCGTCTGCGCGCGACAGGCGAGCAGTGCGTAGTAGGCCTTGCCGCTGGTCACCACGGCGCGAGTCACGTTGTTCGCAGCGACCGTCGTATCGCCGATGAGCGTCGCGAATCCTCCCTCGGCAAGGTCGCTCAGCGACGAGTACGCGCCCGCATGGCCGTGCAGCCAGAACTTCGGCGTCATCACGATGAGTGGCTTGCGATCGTCGGTCAGCGCCTGGCGACGCAACAGATGGAACAGTTGCGCGGCCGTGGTGGGCATCGCGACCCGGAGGTTGTCCTCGGCGCACAGTTGCAGGAAGCGCCCGAGGTAGGCGCATGAATGCTCCGGACCACCGCCGTCGTAGCCGTGCGGCAGGAGGATCGTGAGGCCGCTTGCGTAACCCCACTTCTTCTCGCCGCTCGCGATGAACTGGTCGATGATCACCTGCGCATTGTTGACGAAGTCGCCGAACTGCGCTTCCCACACCACGACATCGCGGCCGCAATGCAGCGAGTAGCCGTACTCGAAGCCGAGCACCGCTTCCTCGGACAACGGCGATTCGAAGATCGAGAACGAGCCTTGTCCTTGCGCCACATGCCTCAGCGGCACGTAGGCGTTCTGCCCATCGGCCTGGGCTGACTGGTCATGCCAGACGTGGTGGCGGTGGAAGAAGCTCCCGCGTCCAATGTCCAGTCCGGTGAGCCGCACGTTGAACCCGTTCGCGAGAAGCGTCGCGTAGGCGAGGTTCTCCGCAAGACAGAAGTCGACCGGCTGAGCGACCTGATCGGCGAGCGCGCGCCATCTTTCCACGATCGTCTGCACGCCCGGATGCAACACATGATCCACTGGCACGCGCGTCAGGCGCTTGAGCAGGCTGCGCAATTGATCCGCGGGAACCGCGGTGGTGGCTGGCCGGCTGATCGGTGCGGCGGCCGGAGGAGCAATGATCGGCTTGCGCGCACAAACCTGATCGTGGGCTTCATGCAGCAGCCTCGTCGTCTCGTCCTTCAGGCGCTGCACTTCGTCGCGCAGGACCACGCCCTGCGCGGCAAGCCGCTCGCCATACGCCGTGACCACGGTCGCATGGCTGCGGATGCGCCGCTGCATTGCGGGCTGCGTCATCGTGGGATCGTCGCCGCCGAAATGCCCGAAGCGCCGATAGGTGATGTGATTGACGACGACATCGCAGCCGAAGCGCACGCGATATTCGGTCGCGAGCTCGGCGGCCGCGAGCACGGCTTCGACGTCGTCGCCGTTGACATGCAGGATCGGCGCGTCGATGGCACGCGCATGATCGGCACAATGCAGCGTCGAGCGCGCATCGCGCGGATCCCAGATGGTCGATCCGATCTGGTTGTTGAGGATGAGATGCAGTGTTCCGCCCACGCTGTAGCCACGCGTCTGCGAGAGATTGAGCGTCTCGGTGATCACGCCCTGCGCCGAAAACGTCGCATCGCCGTGGATGATCACCGGCATGACCTTGCGCGCGAGTGCGTACGCCTTGCGGTCCTGCATCGCGCGCACCATGCCGCACACCACCGGCGTGATGCTGCCCAGGTGCGAGGGGTTGTGCACCAGCGAAACGCCCACCTCACCGGAGGCGCTGCGCAACCTTGTCGCATAGCCCAGGTGGTCCTTGATGTCCCAGGCTGCGAGCGCGGGGTCGGGATGATCGGTGAACAGCGAAAGGAGCTGCGCGGGCGACAGGCCCAGGACGTGCAACAGCACGTTGAGACGTCCGCGATGCGGCATGCCGAGCACGATGTCCTCGACGCCGAGGCGGCCGGCCGTCGCGATCGTCTCGGTCAGCAGCGTGATGAGCGTTTCGCTGCCTTCGAGGCTGAAGTGCTTCTGGCGCGGGAAAGTCGAGCGTTGGAACTGCTCGTAGGCTTCGGCGGCCGCGAGATCGCGCAATACCGCCGCGCATTGCTTCGGATCCGTCTTGTTCGCCTCGCTGCGCGCTTCCAGCCGCGCATAAAGCCAATTGCGTTGCTCGATCGCGCGAACGTGCTCGCACTCGAGCGCGAGCGCGCCGCAATAGCTCGCGCGCAGCTTGCGGACGAGCTCACCGATCGAAAAGGAGCGCGCGTTGCCTGCGAACTCGACCGCGTAGCGAGCCGCGTCTTCGGAGGAAAGCTCGTAGCGTTTCGGATCGAGCACTGGCGCGGCTGTGGGCCACGGCTGCAGATCGAGAGGATTGATGCACGCGTGCACGTAGCCGTGCGCGCGATAAGCGTCGACCAGCGCTTGCACGGCTGGGGAGTGAAGCGCTTCGAAAGTGCGTTCGACCGTCGACGGAGCGGTCGGCAAACGCGTCGCGCTGGCTTCCGGCACCAGCGAAAGATTGGCCATGGACGTTCACCTTGGGTGAATCGAAACTGTCGTTCGTACGGCGCACGCAGCGCGATGCCTGTACGATACAGTAACCACACTTGTTCATCTGATCAAGCAGTGCATTCTGTGTACTGACCTGATGACATGACTCCAAGTGGGCAAAATACAACGCTTTTGAGTTAGATCACATCGTGCGAGCTCGCGACGAGCGGCATCGACTGTGCCATACAAAATGAAGACCCATTTGTTCATGCTGCCGCTACCCGAGGCAGGCCTCACTGGGCGAACAGACGGCACGCGACTGGCGCGACACACGCGCCGTCCACTGACCTCGAACCCGCAGGCGGGCGGGTAAAGCGTCAGGCCGCCGCAGCGAACACGGCGTCGAGATCCTTGATCCAGCGCAGACGGGTCGAATCGTCGACAAAGCTCGCCTCGAAGCTGTTACGCGCGAGCGCATAGGCCTCGCGCGCGGTGAGCGTAGGCAGTGCCGCGAAGGTCGAAGTGAAGTTGTCGTTCACGTAGCCACCGAAGTACGCCGGATCGTCGGAATTGACAGTGGCGCACAAGCCCGCCGCGAGCATCCGTTGCAGCGGATGCTGCGCAAGCGTGTCGAATACGCAAAGCTTGACGTTGGATAGCGGACACACGGTGAGGGGCACGCGATCGCGCGCGAGACGCTGCACCAGCACCGGATCTTCGAGGCAGCGCACGCCGTGATCGATGCGTTGCACCCGCAGCACGTCGAGCGCCGAGGCGATGTACGCCGGCGGGCCCTCCTCGCCCGCGTGCGCCACTGCACGCAGGCCCAACTGCCGGCATTGCGCGAACACGCGTGCGAACTTCTCGGGCGGATGACCGCGCTCGCTGCTGTCGAGTCCAACGCCTACGATCTCGCCGAGGAAGGGCCGCGCCTGATCGAGCGTCGCGAACGCAGCGTCCTCGCTCAAATGCCGCAGGAAGCACATGATCAGCGATGCTTCGATGCCATGGCGCTCACGAGCGCTTCTGCAGGCGCGCGACAGGCCGCGCACCACAGTTTCGAATGCGACGCCGCGTTCGGTGTGGGTCTGCGGGTCGAAGAAGAGCTCGGCGTGAACGACGTGGTCGGCAGCGGCGCGCGCGAAGTAGGCCATCGCCATGTCGTGGAAGTCCTGCTCTTCGATCAGGACGCTCGCGCCGGCGTAGTAGATGTCGAGGAAGCTTTGCAGGTCGGTGAACGCGTATGCGGCCCGCAACGCCTCTACGCTTGGGTAGGCGAGCGCAACGCCATTGCGCCGGGCCAGCTCGAAGATCAACTCTGGCTCGAGCGATCCTTCGATGTGAATGTGCAGCTCGGCTTTGGGCATCCGGCGCAACACGGCGGTGAGCCGCTCGCCGGTGATGGCGTCGAAGTTCATCGCGACCTCGATGGGGAGTCGGTCCGGATGGTACGCGAACGCGACCTTGCCGAGGAACGAGTCTCGCTAGGGAACGAATTCGATGTCGATCTCGCGCGTGTCCGCGCCGCCGTGTTCGTCCACCGCGCGCAATACGTAATGGCCAGGCTGGGTCGGCGCCCACGCGACACCCTCCTGTGCGTCGACGCTCGCCACGAAGCCCTGATTGGCGAACCAATACAGCGCGCCGCTCCCGGTGCGGTTCGCGCGCAGCGCGATGGTGGTCGGCTGCGACAATCGCAGGGTATAGGTCACGCCGCGCAACGGCGAAGTGATCTGCGGCGCATCGCTGCCTTGTAGCGCCGAAGTCTCCGAGCAATCGGCCGGCGCGGGTGGTTCGCGGCGCGGCATGCCCGCTTCGCGGAACAAGCGTGCGAGATCGGTGGGCCAGTATTCGTGAACCTGCACGCGCGTGTATGCGTTTTGCTCGCACACCGCGCCGCCCGTTCGCGTGTCGACCAGCACCGCGCGATGCAACGTGCTGACGCGGATCGGCGACTTGCCCGGTATGAACCAGGTCGTCGCGCGTTCCGGGCACCATTCGTTGGGCAGGTCGCCGCTGGCCGCGCACACTTCCACGCGCGCCAGCTGCGGCGGCTGGCGGCGCGCCACCTCGTCGGCGCCGATGCCCTGATTGCGCAACGCATCGATGATTTGGAAGAACAGCGGCGCGGCCGCCTTGACGCCGACGAACGCGGGGTTTCCGGTGCTGTCGAACCGTCCGATCCACACCACGAGCACGTAACGGCCGAAGACACCTGCGCTCCAGGCATCACGGAATCCCCACGACGTGCCGGTCTTCCACGCCACCGGCACGCGAGACGGCTCGCCGGTGTCGGGTCGCGGATTGTGGCGGAGCATGTCGAGCGTGATGAAAGCCGCCTCCTCGCTCAACAGGCGCACAGCGCCCGGCTCGGCATCGTCGGTCGTCGTATAGCGAAGCGGTCGCAGCGCACCCTGGTTTGCCAGCAGCGCATACATGCGCGCGAGCTCTTCCATCGTGACCTCGCCGCCACCCAGCGCAAGCGCGAGACCGTAATGGCGTTCGCTCGCCAGATGCGCGACGCCGGCGCTCTGCAGGAAGTCGTAGAGGGTTGGCCGCGACAGTCGCGCGGCAACCGCGACCGCGGGTACGTTCCGGCTGCGGACGAGCGCATCCTGTGCGGTGATCGGCCCGACGAAGCGCCCATCGAAGTTCTCCGGACTGAACGGACCGAACGCGGTGGGAGCGTCCTTGAGGATGGTCAGCGGATGGAGCAGGCCCTGGTCGATCGCGAGCGCGTAGATGAACGGCTTCAGCGCCGAGCCGGGCGAGCGACGCGCAAGCGCTCCGTTCACCTGGCCTTCGATGTCGACGTCGAAATAGTTCGCCGACCCCACGAGCGCGGTCACCTGCATGTTGGTCGTGTCGACGATCATCGCAGCGGCGTTGTCGATCCCGATCGCGCGACGGTTCTCGACGTATTGGCGCAGCACGCGCTCGACGGTGCGCTGGATGCGCAGGTCGATTGCCGCATGGACCTCGCCACCCGACGCGCCACGCTGCCTCAGCAG
>DATKLH010000200.1:0-5248 GCA_035542515.1 Casimicrobiaceae bacterium | reverse complement strand
GGGCTCGTCGACTGGTCGCCGCGAACGCGGCGTTCATGGATTCCGCACGAACCGACCACCCCCGCTGGCGCGGATGGATACCATCCCGCCGTGTCATCCGCGCTCTGCGGTGAAAGGCCAGGTCCTCTTGGTTGAAGATGTTGAATTGCAATCGACAGCCCGCACATGAGTGAATTGGAAGACGTCAAGTCCGTGCTCGAAGCCGCGCTGCTCGTGGCCGGCGAGCCGGTGCCTGCCGCGCAGCTCGCGCGCCTGTTCGATCCTCCGCTCGAAGCCGAAACGGTTCGCAAGCTGCTCGAGGAGCTGAAGACCGATTGGCAGGGCCGCAACGTGGAGCTCGTGCAGGTGGCTTCCGGCTGGCGCTTTCAGGGCAAGGCGCAATTGCAGCGCTATCTCGAGCGACTCGCGCCCGAGAAGCCGCCGCGTTATTCGCGTGCGGTGATGGAGACGCTTGCCATCATCGCGTATCAGCAACCCGTCACCCGCGGCGATATCGAAGCGATCCGCGGAGTGGCCGTCGCCACGAACGTCATCAAGACGCTCGAGGACCGGCAATGGGTCGAGGCCGTCGGCCATCGGGAGACGCCGGGACGACCGGCCCTGTATGCCACGACCAAGACCTTTCTCGACGATCTCGGCCTCACCTCTCTTGCAGAGCTTCCTCCGCTCGCCGAGCTCGACTCATCCCACCTGATGGAGATTCCAGATGCCCCCACCAAGGCCGCCGAGGCGCCACTCGCACTCGCGAGCCCGATCCTCGGGACCGATCCAGCAGCCGAGCCTCGCGCTGCAGAGGATCGCGGAGAGCCTGCCGCCTCCGAAACACAAACGTTCCACTGACACGATCTTCAGCGAGCCGCAACGCCTGCACAAGGTGCTGGCGAGCTGCGGCTTTGGCTCGCGCCGCGCGATGGAGGAGATGATCCTCGCGGGCCGGATCACGGTGAACCGCATGCCGGCCGAGATCGGGCAGAAGGTATCTCCCGGCGATGAGGTGCGCATCAATGGCGAATTGGTGAAGGTTCGCTTCGCCGAGCCGCGTCCGCGCATCCTCATGTATCACAAGCCCGCGGGGGAGCTCGTCACCCGCGACGATCCCGAAGGCCGACCCACGGTGTTCGAGAAGCTGCCATCGATCGGCAACGGCAAGTGGATCAACGTCGGGCGCCTCGATTACAACACCGAGGGGCTGCTGCTGTTCACCAATTCGGGCGAGCTCGCCAACCGCATGATGCATCCGCGCTACGAGGTTGAGCGCGAATACGCTGTGCGCGTGATGGGGCGCCTGACCGACGAGCAGATGAAGGCACTCACCCAGGGCGTGCAGCTCGACGACGGTGTCGCGAGGTGCGTCGGCGTGGAAGATGCCGGAGGCGACGAGGAGGGGAGCAACCACTGGTACAAGGTGGTGCTCAAGGAAGGCCGCAACCGCGAGGTGCGCCGCATCTTCGAAGCGCTGAGCCTCATGGTCTCGCGCCTCATTCGCACACGCTTCGGACCTGTCGCGATGCCCGCGCGCGTCAAGCGTGGCGATCTGTTGGAGCTCGAGCCGGGCGAAGTGACCGCAGTGCTGCAAAGCGCCGGCATGAACGGCGCGGGTCGCCAGCCGCAGTCGCAGGGCCAGGCGCGTCCGCAGCAACGCGGCATGAAGCAAAAGGGTCCTCGCAGGCACGGAGCGCGTGGCAATGGCGTGGGCCCGCGTCCCGAGATCGGCAAGACCCGACTGAACGGCCAGGGCGATGTCGCCCCGGCGATCGACGACGCGGGAGCGCCGACCAGCGAAGCGCAACCACAGGTCACGAATATGCAGCAGCAGCCGCGCCCCAACGGCCCGCGTCCGCCGCGCAAATTCGGCAAGCCCGGACAGCGTCCGCACGGCAAGGGACCGCGACACGGCAACGCACCGCCTCAGAACCATCAGCAGCAGCGTCCGCCACGTGCGCATAACAACTTCGACGAGGTGCAGCCGCTCAGCAATGCCAACGCATCGCCGTTCGTGAGCACCACGCTCAGCGTTCCCGGCAATGCGCATCGCGGCGGCCACGCTTCGCAAGGTCATGGGTCGCAACGCAGCGGACCAAGGGCCAAGCGCTGGGGTGCCGGTGCGCAGCCGGGACAGGGCCAGCCGGGAGGCGGTCAACGTGGCAACAAGCCTCCGCATCGCGGTCCCAAGCCGTTCCGCGAGGTCGACGGCAACGTAGCGCCGCGCGGCGAGCAGCAGCGACCGACGCCCATCGATGACGACGAATGAGGCGCTCGTTTCAACGAGCGCAGCGATTCACTCGAGGAACAGGTCCGGCGCCAGCGGCTGCCCGGGCATGTGGGCGTACGGGGTGAAATCCTCTACGCCGGCTTCGCGCAGCACGTCCTCGTCGATGTAGAAGTGACCTGTGGCGATCGTTGCAGGGCGCCGCAGGATTTCGCGCGCGGCGTCTGCAACGATGTCAGGCGTCCGTGCACCGGCGATGAGTTTGTCTCCCCCGGGGATCATCGATACCGCGGCTGTGGCGATGAGCGTCCGCGGCCACAGTGCGTTGAAAGCGATGCCGTCCCCGCGGAATTCCTCCGCCATGCCGAGCACGCACATGCTCATGCCGTATTTGGCGATGGTGTAGGCGACGTGGTCCTTGAACCAGCGTGGCGCGAGATTCAGGGGCGGCGATAGCGTTAGCACGTGCGGATTGCGACCGCCGCGTGCCGACTTGCGCAGCCACGGGATGCACGCCTGCGAGCAGACGAACGTGCCGCGCACGTCCACCGCGGTCATCAGGTCGAAACGCTTCGCTGGCGTGGCCAGGGTGCCCGTCAGGCTGATTGCGCTCGCGTTGTTGATCAGGATGTCGACCCCGCCGAAGCGCTCCGCCGCTTGTGTCACCGCGCTTGCAACCGCTGCTTCGTCGCGGATGTCGCAAGGGATCGCCAGAGCGCTGCCGCCGGCCGCTTCGATTTCACGCGCGGCTGTATGAAGCGTGCCGGGAAGCTTGGGATGCGGTTCGACGGTCTTCGCCACGATGGCGACGTTGGCGCCTTCGCGCGCGGCCATGATGCCGATGGCAAGACCGATGCCCCGCGATCCGCCGGTGATGAAGACAGTCTTGCCGCGCAGCGCCGTGTTCATGGCGCTAGGAATCGAACTTCGGTGCGCGACGTGCAAGGAACGCTTCGACGCCCTCGGCGAAGTCACGACCGGCTGCGCATCGAGCGAAACTCTCGGCCTCCGCTGCGAGCTGCTCGGAGAACGTCTGCTCGCTCGATCGACGGAGCAGGCGCTTCGCGTTGCGCAGCGCAGTCGCCGATCCGGCCGCGAGTCTTTGCGTCAGCACGCGTGTCGCTTCGATGCGTTCGGCGGCGGGCACCACACGGTTGACCAGCCCGATGCGCAGCGCTTCTTGCGCGTCGAAGCGTTCGGACAGCAACACGATCTCCATCGCCTTGCGCAGACCGACGATGCGTGGCAACGACCAGGTTCCGCCGCCATCGGGCGTGATGCCGATATTGCGGTAAGCCGAAGTGAAGTAGGCATCGTCCGCGGCGACCGCGAGGTCGCAAGCGCACATCAGCGACAGCCCGAAGCCGGCTACGGCGCCGTGCACCGACGCGACCAGCGGATGCGGCATGCGCGCCAACAGCTCGATCGCGGCATGGACGCGCGCGATCAGCGCGTGGATATCGTCGCGAGCGCGTGACCCGGCGCGCAGCAGCGATTGAAACGTCCGCAGGTCGCCGCCGGCCATGAAATGGTTGCCTGCGCCCTGGATGACGACGACCTTGACCGTCGTGTCGGTCGCAAGCTGCGCGGCACATTCCACCAGCCGATCGATCATCGGCTCGTCGAGCGCGTTGAGCGCTTGCGGTCGATTGAGCGTCAGGGTGACGATCGCATCGCGGCGTTCGAGCAGCACCGGGAGCGCTCGACTCATTGCGGGCTCGACGCTTCGACGACGTGCTTGAACGGGCTCGACTGCTCGAGCTCATCCACCGAATGGGCGATATCGACGCGCTCGCGTGCGCAGTAGTCCGCGATCGCGCTCGCGAAGGCGTGATCGCCGATCGCATGGGCCGAATGCGTCGCGACCGGAAGCAGGCCGCGCGCGAGCTTGTGCACGCCCTGCGCGCCGCCCTCGAAGCAGGCGATGCCGCGCTCGATGCAGAACTCGATCGCCTGGTAATAGCACGCCTCGAAATGCGCGCCGCGCAGCGGCACGTTGCTGCCCCAGTACCTTCCCCACAAGGTATGGTCGGTGTACACGTCGAGCGCCGCGCACACGGGCTGGTCGTCGATCGTGCCAACAATCAACAGGGTGTTTTCCGGAAGGATCTCGCCAAGGCGCTGGAAGAATTCGAGCGAGAGGTATGGCGTGGAGTGATGGGCGGAGTAGGTGTGTTCGTAGCAGCGATGGAAGAAAGCCCAGTCGGCCGCGCTGATGTCGTAACCGCTCTTGCGCAAAAAACGCAGGCCCGACTCGGCGACCTTGCGTCGTTCTTGTTTGATCTTCTTGCGCTTGTCATGGGTCAGCACCGACAGGAAATCGGTGAAGTCGCGATAGTCCTGGTTGCGCCAATGGAACTGCATGCCGGTGCGCCGGATCATGCCGCGCGCCTGCGCCTCATCCGCCTGCTCGGCATCGAGAAACAGCACGTGCAACGACGAGTACTGTCCGTCGGCGACCAGGTCGAGCGCGCGATCGAGCAGCGCTCTTCGCGTCGGTGCATCGGGCGCGAGCAGGCGCGGACCTGGAACGGGTGTGAACGGTATCGCCGCGACGAGCTTGGGGTAGTAGCGACGACCATAGCGTCGATAGGCATCGGCCCACGCCCAATCGAACACGTATTCGCCGTAACTGTGCGATTTCGCGTACAGCGGCAGGGCTCCTGCGAGCGCGTGGCCGCGCCAGGCGGTGATGAACCGTGGCGTCCAGCCGGTTCGTCGCGATGCGCATCCGGTTTGGTGGAGCGCGGTCAGGAACGCGTGCGACAGAAGCGGCTGATCGGGCGCAAGCGCATCCCATACCTCGGGGTCGATGTCGGACAGCGCGACGTCGGTGCGGATGAGGGGAGCGGCAGGAACGGGAACCGATGGCGCGACGAATGGTACGGGAGCTCGCATGAGCGCATTGTAGGCGATGGGCGATGGGCGATAGTCGAGAGTCGATACGCGAGAGGGCTAGGATGCGTCAACCATCAACCATCAACGATTAACGATCAACCATCAACCATCAACGATTAACGATCAACCATCAACCATCAA
>DATKLH010000199.1:0-19753 GCA_035542515.1 Casimicrobiaceae bacterium | reverse complement strand
GCAGACGCGACGGGCCTCGTATTCGCGAACAGCAACTCGGGCGAATTCCCGGTGAGCAGCAACACGTGCGCGTCGACACTTGCTAAAGGCAGCTCGTGCTCGTTCGCCGTGGCATTCAAGCCGGTGGCAGGCGGGGCACGGTCCGCGAGCCTGAGCTTCAACGGCAACGGTGGCGTGACGTTCGCGGTCCAGGCGCGCGGGACAGGTCTTACCGACCTCGGCGTACCGTCTTCACTCATCTTCGGCGACCAGAGCGTCGGCACGACCAGTGCGCCGTCGGTGGTGACCATCACCAACAACGGCAGCGGCACGGTGACCGTCAGCAGTGTCGCGAGCGACAACACAACCGAGTTTCCGCTCACGTCGAACTGCTCGTCGCTCAGCCCCGCCGCGAGTTGCACCGTGAGCGTGACGTTCAAGCCGGCGGCGACCGGCCCGCGTACGGCAACCATCACCATCGCGAGCAGCGGCGCGGGAAGCCCGCAGACGATCAGCGTCAGCGGGACCGGTACGCCCGGCGCACCACCCGGACAGTTGTCGTTCCAGGCCAGCGTGAGCTTCGGCACGCAAACCGTCGGCACCACGAGCGCGGCGCAGAGCGTCACGGTCACCAACACCGGTGGAAGCGCGGTCGCCATCTCGGGCATCGCGAGCAGCGCGCCTTCCGAGTTCGGCGTGTCGAGCTCGGGTTGCACCACGCTCAACGCCAGCGCGACGTGCACGATCTCGATCACGTTCACGCCGGCGGCGACCGGCGCGCGCAGCGGAACCATCACCATCACGAGCAACGGCGCCGGCAGCCCGCAAACGATCGCGGTATCCGGAACCGGTTCGCCCAGTGCGACACCGGGCCAGCTTTCGTTCCCGCAGACTGCGACCTTCGGCACCCAGAATGTCGGCACCTCCAGTGCAGCCAGCGTCATCACCGTAACCAACACCGGTGGCACGGCGGTCGCGGTCAGCAGCGTGACGAGCTCGAATCCGTCCGAGTTCCCGGTGACGACGACATGCAGCAACGTCGCCCCGGGCGCGCAGTGCACGATCTCCGTATCGTTCGCACCGACGGCGACCGGCGCGCGCAGCGCGACGATCACGGTCACCAGCAACGGCACCGGAAGTCCGCAGGCCATTGCGGCGAGCGGCACAGGCAGCTCCAACGCGCAGCCCGGTCAGCTTTCCTTCCAGGGCTCGGTTGCCTTGCCCGACACGCAGGTTGGAAGTCAGAGCGCCGCGTCCATCGTCACCATTTCCAACGCGGGCGGCGCGCCGGTGACGATCGGAAGCGTGAGCAGTCAGAGCGCGGCGTTTCTGATCGTGTCCGACGGTTGCAGCGGGACGGTCGTGCAGGCCGGTGCATCGTGTCAGTTCGGCGTCGCGTTCAAGCCCTCCGGCGCAGGTCCGGCCTCGACGGTCATCATCATCGCCAGCGACGGCGCGGGAAGCCCGCAGGGCATCACGGCGACGGGCAACGGTCTCGCCGGCGGGATGAACATCAACCAGCAAGGTCTCACCGGGTCGTGGTACCAGGCGATCACCAGCGGGCAAGGCATCGAGATCGAGGTATATCCCAATCTGGTCAACGCCACCACAGGCTACCTGCAAGGGAGCTGGTTCACCTTCGACTTCGTCGCACCCGGTGGCGCGGCGAGCCAGCGCTGGTACACCTTCGGCGGCAATGCGCCGTCGGGACAATCGAACGGAACGTTCACGCTGTACCAGAACGTGGGCGGCAACTTCAATGCCGCACCGATCACAACCGCGACACCGGTGGGCACCGTCACGCTCAACTTCACCGATTGCACCAACGCGACGATGACGTACACGTTCACCGATGGCAGCGGGCGCTCCGGCTCGATTCCGCTGGTGCGCCTCACGCCGAACGTGACGTGCGTGGTGAGTGGATCGACAGGGACCAACGTCGACTTCGCGTATTCGGGCAACTGGTACGACCCGGCGACCTCGGGCCAGGGGTTGGTCATCGAGCTCAATCCGAACGCTGCTGTGGTGTTCTTCGCCTGGTACACCTACGCGCCGAATGGTCAGGCGCAGGGCGCGGCGGGTCAGCGCTGGTACACCGGTCAGGCCGCGTACACGCTGGGCGCTCGCACACTGCAGACGACGCTCTACGAGACCACCGGCGGCTTGTTCAACAGTGTTTCACCGGCGCCTCAAACCGCACCGGTCGGAACGGCGACGTTGCAGTTCACCGCTTGTAACGCCGCGAAGCTGACGTTCAACTTCACGGGTGCCAGCAGCGCGGGTCAATCGGGAACGATCAACTTGCAGAGGGTAGGGCCGGTGCCGGCGGGATGTCAGTAGACGGGCAAAAGTTTCGCGAGCCGATTTGCGCTTCGACACGTTCGAAGGGCGGCGCGGCTCGCACGATACTTTTGCCCGGGACCAGCCTATAGCTAGCGCGGCCGCCTTCGGGCGGCGGTGCGGCGGCCGCGAATCAGGGGCTACAAAAAACCAGCGCGATGCCATGCCCTGCGACTCGCCGATCGCCTGCGTCCTCGCAACGAAAGTCACTGGGTCCCGGCCTTCGCGGGGACGACGGGTCACGTTTGCGCGCGCCACAGTCGATGGCGGACAACAAGAAGCGCCTGACGATGTGATGCAAGCAGTCCTGGCGCGCGAACCTTCGCTCACCGGATAAAAAAACGCCCCGGCGCTCTCTCGAGTCGCCGGGGCCTCTTTCCTCCTCCTGCCATCGTTCGCGATTCTACGATCGCTTGGTTGTTTCCGGTTATGCGGCCGTCTAACTGGGTGCAGCGACCTTGCCGTACACGTGCTTCTCGTCGGCGTGCAAGTCGGTGCCGCGCGTTTCATGCAGGAACAGCGCACCGATCACCACTGTCATCACCGCGACGACGATCGGATACCAAAGGCCGTAGTAGATGTCGCCGGTCGCCGCGACCAACGCGGTAGCGAGCAGCGGAAGCATCCCGCCGAACCACCCGTTGCCGATGTGATACGGCAGCGACATCGACGTGTAGCGGATCTTGGTCGGGAACAGCTCGACCAGGAACGCGGCGATCGGACCGTACACCATCGTGACGTAGATCAGCATCACGAACATGATCAGAAGCGACATCGGCCAGTTGACGCCGTTGGGATCCGCCTTGGCCGGGTAGCCGGTCGACTTCAGTGCCTCCCCGATCTTCTTGTCGTCGAAGCCCTTGATCTCCACATCGCCGATCTTGGTGATGACCTTGGCGTCGGAGCCGGCGGGCAGCGGCACGGAACTGAACGACAGGCCCGCCTTGGTCAGCGCGTCCTTGGTCTTGTCGCAATCGCTGAACGTCGACCACGGTCCGACGAAGATGTGGAAGTTGCATGTGCTCGGATCGGCGGCGACGCTGATCGCATGCGTGGCCTGGTATTGCTCGAGCGCCGGGTTGACGTAATGCGTGAGCGCCTTGAACAACGGGAAATACGTGACCGCGGCGATCAGGCAGCCCGCGAGGATGATCTTGAGGCGACCGATTCGATCCGACAGCCATCCGAACACGATGAAGAACGGCGTGCCGATCGCCAGAGCGATCGCAACCATCAAATACGCGAGGTTCCCGTCGAGCTTCAGCGTGATGGTCAGGAAGAACAAGGCGTAGAACTGCCCCGTGTACCACACCACCCCCTGCCCCGCGGTCGCGCCGAGCAGCGCCAGCAGCACGTACTTGTTGTTCGGATACTTGGTGAAGCTGTCGCGCAGCGGCGCCTTGCTGCCCTTGCCCTCCGCCTTCATGCGCTGGAACACCGGCGACTCGTTCAGCTTGAGCCGGATGTAGACGGAGAAGATCAGCAGGATCACCGACACGAGGAACGGCAGGCGCCAGCCCCAGTCCGCGAACTGCGCCGGGGTCATCACGTTCGTGAAGCGACAGATGCCGATGACGATCAGCGCGAGGAACAGTCCCAGCGTGGCCGTGGTCTGGATCCACGCGGTGTCGTAACCGCGACGCGAATCGGACGCGTGCTCTGCGACATACGTCGCCGCTCCACCGTATTCACCTCCGAGCGCGAGGCCTTGCAGCAGCCGCAGCGTCACCATGAGCAGCGGCGCCGCCCAGCCGATCGAGGCGTAGGTCGGCAACAGGCCCACTGCGAAGGTCGAGAAGCCCATCACGAGGATGGTGACGAGGAACGTGTACTTGCGTCCGACGAGATCGCCGATGCGGCCGAACACGAGCGCGCCGAACGGCCGCACCAGGAATCCGGCCGCATAGGCTGCGAAGGCGGAGAGCAGCGCCGCGGTCTCGTTGCCCTTCGGAAAAAACAGGACTGCGAAGAACGGCGCGAGGACTGCGTATAGATAGAAATCGTACCACTCGAATATGGTGCCGAGCGACGAGGCGAAGATGACGCGCGTTTCCTCCCGCGTGAAATCGTGCGAGCCTCGTTTGGGCAGCGGCGGTGCGGCGGTGGCCATCGATAGTTCCTCCAGAAGAAGAATCGTCCCAGGCGACGGAACGCAGATACTCGTTATTGGACCGGGCCTGGCGGCCCGGCGGCACAAAACTAGGCCCGGTCGCTTACACCAGTCTTACTGGGAACGCGGAGGAAACGATATTGCGATGCACAATCCGCGTCCGTCCGGTCCGGCGGCAAGCCCGATCGCGGCGCGATGCGCGGTTGCGATCGTGCGGACGATCGCAAGACCCAGCCCGGTTCCGACGGACACGGTGTCCTTGCCGCGATAGAACGGCTCGAACACCCGCTCGCGCTCGTCCGCAGGTACGCCCGGACCTGTGTCGGTCACGGCAAGCCGCACCCCTCCGTCGTCGCGTGGTTGCACGTCCACCGTGATGATGCCGCCGTCGGGCGTGTAGCGAATGGCATTGTCCACCAGGTTCGAGAGCAGTTCACGCAAGAGCAACTCGTCGCCGTGCACCGCCGCGAGGATGCCGTGGTGCGGCCCGTCGAAACCGAGATCCTGTCCGCGCGCATTGGCCGCCGGCAAATGGTCCGCGATGCCGTCCTTCGCCAGCGTGACGAGATCAACGGTAGCCTCCTGGTTCGGCACATAGCTTTCCGCGCGCGCCAGCGTGAGGAGTCGATTGGCAAGCGCGGTGCATCGCTCGGTGCCCGCGGCAATGTGGTCCAGCGCATGACGCATGCGTTCCGGATCATGCTCGGCGAGAGCGAGCTCGGTTTGCGATTTGAGCCCGGCGAGCGGTGTGCGCAACTGATGCGCCGCATCCGCGATGAATCGACCCTGCGCTTCGATGCTGCCTGAAAGCCGCGCCATCAGCCCGTTGATCGATTCGATCAGGTAGCGCAGCTCGCGCGGCGCCGCGTCGGGATCGAGCGGAGTCAGATCGCTGCTGCCGCGCTGATCGATCGACTCCATGAGTCTTCGCATCGGACCCACCACGTAGGCGAAGCCGTAGAGCACGATCAGGATCGCACCGAGCATCACCACGACCTGCGGCAGGAGCACCGATGGGGTCTTGAGCGATTCGACGAGCGTGCGACGCTTGTTCAGCGTCTCGGCGACCTGCACGGTGAGCTGCGCTTGCGGATTCCGCGGATCGGGTATCTGCAGCGAAGCCACGCGCACCGGCACGTCGCCGATCGCGCCTTCCTGGATCGTTTCGCGCGTGCGCGCGGCCGGAAACTGCGGCATCTCCGGATCGCCCTCGAGCACCTGGCCACTCGCATCGCGCAGAGCGAAGTAGACGCGGTCGCGTCGATCCGAACGAAGCAGTTGAATTGCGCCGGGCCGGATGATCACGCCACTCGAGGTTGGGCGTATCTCGTCGGCGAGCGCGCGCGAAAGCTCGACGAGCTTCTCGTCGTACGGCGCATCCACGGCGCTGCGCACGATGAACTCGGTCACGCTGGTCATGGCGAGCCATACGAACGCCAGCAGGCCGACCAGCCAGCCGAAGTACTTGAAGAACATCGCCATGCCGGAGGCGACCGGCGAGGACCTACGCCTTCGCAAGGTAGTACCCCACTCCGCGTACGGTTTGGACATGCACGCCTGCCGGCTCGAGCTTGCGGCGAAGGCGATGGACATAGACCTCGATCGCGTTCGCGGTCACGTCCTGGTCCCAGCCGCACAGATGCTCGACGAACTGCTCCTTGCCGATCACGCGACCGCTGCGCAACAGCAGGAGCTCGAGCACAGCGAGCTCGCGCGAGGACAGGTCGAGTACTTCGCCGGACACCGTCGCGGTGCGCGCCGCAACGTCGAACGCAAGCGGTCCATGCACGAGCAGGTTGCGCTCCTTGCCGTGACTGCGACGGATCAGCGCACGAATGCGCGCTTCGAGCTCGGCGAGCGCAAACGGCTTGACCAGGTAATCGTCGGCGCCGGCATCCAGCCCGGCGACGCGATCCGCGATCGCATCCGAAGCGGTTACGATGATCACCGGCGTGGGATCGGCGCGATCGCGCAACTTCGACAGGACCTCGCGCCCCGGCATGCGCGGCAGTCCGAGATCGAGGATCATCAGATCGTACGATTGCGCACGCAGCGCACCGTGCGCGGCAGCGCCGTCCCTGACCCAGTCGACTGCATGCGCTCCCTTGTGCAAGTGCTCGGTGACAGCCCCCCCGAGCAGCGCGTCGTCTTCGGCGAGCAGAATTCGCACAGTGCGGCCTCCGCGCAGGATGGTAGCCGCTCCCACGCGCGCCACTCAACTGCGAATCGGGCGCCGTTGGTCGATCGGGTCTCCGTTTGCCCGGCCGTCGACGGACGGCAGGCCGTAGGGGCATCCCCTTACAGCCTCAACGACGCCAGCCCATCACCGGACACGTACGCCGACATCGGCAGGCGCCATCCAGGCGTCACCCGAGCCTTGACCAACGCAGGCACGGAGAGCGGTGCGGGCGATGTCACGTTCAGAGAGGCGTGGCGCGCGCTATCGAGGGACGTCCATCCGTCAGGGCGCCATTGCGCAGCCGTCGAGAGGCACGGAAAGCGCCTGCAGGACCTGGCCGCTGGCGCTGTCCTGCACAAAGGCGACCACCGCCGGCAGCTTGCCGCGTTCGCTCGGCAGGTCGAGCGCCACCTGGGCCTGCCGAGTCGTTCCGGCGGCGATCGTGATGGCTTCGCGCAGCGCGCGCACCACGTGCTCGTGCTGCAACCGCACGCCGCGGTTCTCGCCTGCCTTGACCTGGGATGAAAGGTCGTTGTCGGCATAGGCGATGAACAGCCTGGCATTGCGGGCACTCTGGTTGGCGGCCTCGACGCGCACATCGACGCGAGCCGCGGTCGTGCTCGCATCGAGCGTGATGCGTGCGGCGGCCGGCGTTTCCGCGATCTTGCGGGCAGCCGCCACCGGATCGATGTCGTGCCAGCGCGTCAGCGACTTTCCCTGCAGGAGCACCTGCGGTGTGTAGACGAAGCCTTCGTGATTCGCCTCCATGGACGCGTGCTGGCGCGCGGTGTAGTCGGCGGAGGCGAAGCGATCCTTCCAGCCCAGGCTGTCCCAGTAGTCGACATGGAATGCCAGCGCGATCGGCGCGCCGGCGGCCGGCTGCGATGGAAAGTGCGCCGCGAGCCATCGATCGGCGGGCGGACAACTGCTGCAGCCCTCGGAGGTGTACAGCTCGTACAACGGCGTTGTGGTCACCGCACTCGCGGCGTGACAGGAAGCGGCCAGGGCGGAGCTGGGGAGAACGGACGCAAGCAGGGCTGCGGTCAGCAGGACAATGCTGGTCGGGCGTTCGATGGCGGTATGGCAATGCATCGCGAAACCTCGCATTCGATGGTGGCACCGGCGCAGCGAACCGACGCTCGGCGACTTTCCGGCCCTCGCGCGAATCGACTCCAGAGCACGAGCGCGCGTATGCGGCCTGTCCGCTGCTACCAAGCAGTCGCTTATGCGCACGTTGCCCTTACACAGCGCTGACTCGGGGGGTTCGATGCTAGGATGGCTGCGCGTCGCAATCCACGAGAAAGGCTGCCATGGGAATCTTCTCGCTTATCTGGATGGTCATCATCGGATTCATCGTCGGCGCGCTCGCGCGCTGGTTCTATCCAGGCACGATTGCGATGGGTTTCTGGGCCACCGCGCTGGTCGGCATCGTCGGCTCGCTGGTGGGCGGGGTGATCTCGAGCCTGTTGTTCAGAAGACCCGGAGGCGGCTACCATCCCGCTGGAATCGTGCTGTCGATCCTCGGCGCGTTGATCGTGCTGTGGGCGTATCTGAACTATAGATAACGCACAAAAGTTACGAGGTAAACGGGCGAAAGTTTCGCGCGCCAGGAGCACCCTCGTCTTGCGATTGGCGCCTCGCGTTTTGCCCGGCCGCGGCGCGCACGCGAATGTCGCCACCGACATCGCGGCGCGATCGCGAGTGCTTGCGTTTTGGGGAACCACCGCTGCCCGCCCAGACGCGCGAGACCGCGATGGCGAACGCTTGCGTTTGGGAGCCGCCGCTGCCCGATGAGACGCGCGAGCGCGCGATTCGCAAAGCGCTTGCGTTGCGGGAACCACGGCTGCCCGCCCAGACTCGTCTTTTCATCGTCGTCCCGGCGAACGCCGGGACCCAGCGACTTTGGTTGTGAGCCGTAGCAGATCGGATGGCCAGGTACGGGGTCGCTATCGGTTTGCGTGCGATCCGCGCCGACCGAAGCCATGGCCATCGAGCGATCGCGAAACTCGCGCGCGTCTAAACCAGATCCCCCGCCGGCCCCAGGATCTGCTCGCGCAACTCGCGGTAGCGGGGCAGTTGCGGCGGATACACGCAGATGTATTTCACCTGCGCCGCCTGCAGGCAACGCTGCTTGATGATCTCGAGCTTCTGATCGCGCGGATTGATGACCTGGTCGGGCTCCTTCGCATCGACGATCGCGACTATCGTCATGTCCCGATCGCACACCACGAAACCGACGTGCTGGTTCGCGATCTTGCGAAAGGCGCGCAAGCGCTCCATGCCCTGCGGACCGATCTTGACTTGCAGCACGTCGGACAGACGGATGCGCGCAAAGATCTCGTGACGCGGGAACGCCGCCCTGAGCAGCAGGAACACGACGTTCTCGGCCTTCGATAGGAACCGCGGCCGCAGCAGATACAGGCCGGGCAGCTCGGCTGAAGACAACAGGCGCGTGGTCTCGCCTTCGGTCCATTGAGCCACCGTCGCCGGAGAGTCGCCGCTGAGCTTCGCGCCCGCGCCGCCGCCACGGCTGCGTCGCAAAAGGCCGATGGTGATCGCAACCAGCAGCGATACGAAAACAAGCCCGAGCACGACCCCCGCGGTCAGCTGCACATGCGCCTCCGGCCTGGCCTCGCGTGTCCGCGACTTCTCCAGGCGTACAAGTGCTTCAATGTTACGGACTTAGTGCGCATTCTTCACTAGTTTAATGGATTTGTGACGGGAACGCCTTGGCGGCACACGGCGGCGACCGCGCCTCGTGGCCTGATCGGCCCTTCGCAAGACCGCCCGGGTGCTCTTTCGATCGCGCAGCAGCAAAGCGCTGGCATGAGCGCCATCACCCCCGCCAGGCCCCTGCGACGTGCATGTTGCAACCGATCCAACCCCGCGCCCCGCGACCGGTCGCATACTTCGCTCCTTTCGTCTCGTTCGCGGAGAAGCGATGGAATCACCCGGCAAACGTCTGCGTCAGATGATCGAAGCACCCGACATCCTGGTCCTCCCGGGGGTGTTCGACGGCTTCAGTGCACGCCTGGTCAGCCAGGCGGGATATACCGCCGCATTCATCACTGGCAGCGGAGTCAGCGAAAGCCGGCTCGGCCAGCCCGACGTCGGCCTCATGGGCCTCGAAGACAACGTCGGTGCCGCTCGCGCGATTGCCAGCTGCTGCGACCTGCTCCTGCTTGCCGACGCCGACACCGGCTATGGCAACGCGCTCAACGTGTATCACACGGTCAAGGCCTTCGAGCGCGCCGGTGTGGCCGGCATCATGCTCGAGGACCAGGTGTGGCCCAAGCGCTGCGGGCACATGAAAGGCAAGGAGGTGATCTCCGCCGACGAGATGGTGCAGAAGATCCGCGCGGCGGCCGCGGCGCGCGTCGATCCGCACTTCGTCATCAAATCGCGCACGGACGTGCTCGCCACCCACGGGCTCGACGAAGCGATCACGCGACTCAACCTGTACGCGGAAGCGGGCGCGGATCTGCTGTTCGCCGACGCCGCCATGTCGGTCGAGCACATCGCCACGCTCGCCCGCAACGTCGCGAAGCCGTTGTCGGTGAACATGGGCTTCGGGATTCGCCAGCGCTCGACCACGCCTCTGCTGTCGGCCAAGCAGCTGCAGGACCTCGGCGTCGCAGCGGTCATCTATCCGCGCCTGCTGACCGCGTGTGCGCTGCGTGGCATGCAGCGCGGCCTGCAGCATCTGCGCGAATCGCTCGACAGCGGGCGTGTCGTCGATCGACCCGACGCCCTCGTTTCCTTCGAGGAGCTGCACGACATCATGGGCATAGATGAAGTGCAAGAGCTCGAGCAGCGCTTCCTCACGCGCGACCAGTTGCGCGCGAAGTATGGCGAAGGCGAAAGCTCAGTCGTCGTTCCCGGCATTGGACGCGACGCCGCCGCCGTTCGCTGATCATGCAGACGGCTTTCACCGCGATCGATACGCACGCGCACGTGATGCGCAGGGATGCGCCGCTGGCGAGCGAGCGTCACTCCGCGCCCAAGCGCGACGTCACCGTCGAGGAATACCTGTCGGTGCTCGATGCACACAGCGTCTCGCACGGCGTGCTCACGGCACCCAGCTTCTACGGCACCGACAACACCATCCTGGTCGACGCCCTGCGCTTCGCCCCGACGCGGCTGCGCGGCACGGCGATCGTCGCGCCGGATATCGACGACGCCGCGCTTCGGGAGCTCGATGCAAATGGAGTGGTCGGGATCCGACTCAACTGGGTCAAGCGGTCCTCGCTCCCCGACCCGACCGCGGACGGCTACCCGCGCCTGTTCGAGCGCATTCGTGAGCTCGGCTGGCACATCGAGGTGTATCTCGAAGGTCCCAAGCTGGCGCGGGTGCTGCCGCAGTTGCGAGCAAGCGGCGCGCGCGTCGTGGTGGACCACTTCGGCGGCCCCGATCCGCAGTTGCAAACGCGCTGCGCGGGCTTCCAGGCGCTCCTGACCGGTGTGCGCGCAGGCGACACGTGGGTGAAGCTGTCCGCTGCGTATCGGCAGGGTGGCGTCGATCCGCAGCGTTATGTCGATGCGCTGCTCGCGACGGGCGCCGATCAACTCGTCTGGGCGAGCGATTGGCCGTTCGTGTCGTTCGAAGACAAGATCAGCTACCGTCAATGCGTCGACTCGTTGCAGGCATGGGTTCCCGACGAGAGCGTGCGCCGGCGCATCCTGGTCGATACGCCGCGCGAGCTTTTCCGCTTCGATCGCGCGTTGAATCGTTGAATGCGGCGAGGCGGTTGGCTCGCGAAACCCGCTATCATCCTCGGCTCACCGCCGGGGCGTTGCTCGCCCGCGCATCGTCGCTGTTCATTCCTAGACCGAGGCCGCTCATGATCCAAACTCGCTTGCTGCATGCGCTGGTTGCGGTGCTGCTCGCTGCGCTCGCCGGCAGCGTCGATGCAGCCGAGGCGTTCAAGATCATCATCCCGACGCCGCCGGGGGGCGGGACCGACGGTTACTTCCGTGTGCTCGCGCACGAGGTCGAGCCGCTGCTCGGCGAACCGGTGATCATCATGAACGTCCCCGGTGCCGGTGGCACCATCGGCGTGGCACAGCTCACACGTGCGCAACCCGACGGCCAGACCGCCGCGGGCGTGTGGCTCGGGCCGATCACGGTGTCGCCGAACACCATGAAGGTGCCCTATGCCCCGACCGACTACATTCCCGTGGTCCAGGTGTCGAGCGCGCCCTACGTGCTGTGCGTGCACGCCGATTTTCCGGCCAACGACGCGCAGGGCTTCATCGCCGAGCTCAAGAAGAATCCGGACAAGTACACCTATGGCAACGACGGCGCGGGTGGTCCCGGCCAGCTCGCGACGGCGCGCATCCTGCGTGCGACCGGCGCGTCGGCGCGCGACATACCGTTCAAGGGCGCCGGAGAAACGCTCACGTCGTTCCTCGGCAAGCACGTCGACATCTACGTCGGCTCGATTCCGCCGATCCTGCAACACACGCAGACCGGCGCGGCGAAGTGCCTGCTGGTGACCTCGGCCGATCGCGTTGCGGCGTTGCCGAAGGCGGGCGCGCTGCGCGACATCGGCATTCCCAACGAAGAGACCATCCTGTGGCGCGCGCTGATCGTGCCCAAGGGGACGCCTGCGGACCGCGTGACCAGGATCGAAAGCGCATTCGAACGCGCTGCGAATTCCGTCAACGCCCGCAAGTTCCTCGAAGATGCCGGCGAGCAGGTGGCCATCCGCAAGGGTTCCGAGCTTCGCAGCTACATCGACCACGAATACGACGCGATGCGCACGGTCGCCAAATCGCTCAATCTCACCCCGCAATAGCCGACATGGCACACCTCGGTCCGCTCGCGGTATGTATCCGCGAAGTCGGATTGCGCGACGGCTTGCAGAGCATCGCGCAGGTGATGCCGACCGAGCATAAGACGCAATGGATTGCTGCGGCGTACGCTGCGGGACAGCGCGAGATCGAAGTGGGGTCGTTCGTACCGGCGCGACTGCTGCCGCAACTCGCCGACACCATGGCGGTGGTGGCCTTCGCGAGAACGCTGCCCGATCTTTGCGTCTCGGTGCTGGTTCCCAATCTCAAGGGCGCCGAGCACGCCCTGCAAAGCGGCGCACACGTCATGCTTCTGCCGCTGTCGGCGAGTCGCGCGCACAGTCGCGCGAATTTGCGCAAGGAGCCCGACGAAGTGGTCGGCGAGATCGCCCGCATCCGCGCCGCGCGCGATGCCGCGCGCTCACGCTGCATCATCGAAGTCGGCATCAGCACCGCGTTCGGATGCACGATCCAGGGACGCGTCGATCCGCAGGAAGTCCTGCGTCTGGTCGCCGCTGCGCTCGACGCGGGCGCGGAACGCGTAGGCCTCGCGGATACCGTCGGATATGCCGACCCGGCGATGGTGTCGGAGCTGTTCGACCAAGCGCGGCGCATTGCGGGCGAGCGCCTGAGCTGCGGGCATTTCCACGATACGCGCGGGCTCGGGATGGCCAACGTGTACGCGGCATGGCAATGCGGAGTGACGCGTTTCGACGCGACGCTAGGCGGCATCGGCGGCTGCCCGCATGCGCCGGGCGCAAGCGGCAACGTCGCGACCGAGGACCTCGCATACCTGTTCGCGAGCATGGGCGTTGCGACCGGACAGGATTTCGACAAGCTGCTCGCGCTGCGCGCGCAACTCGCGCGCTGGCTCGAAGGCGAGACCCTGCACGGCTCGATCTGGCGTGCCGGGTTGCCGAAGACGATGATGGCGCAACGGCTCGATACGTGAGGCGACGAATCGCCACCGACCGGCCCGGAGCACGCGGAGAATCCCAGGCGCAGCGGCGTCGCCGTTGGCGGCGGCCGTGGACTCGGGAGGAGTCGATGTGGTCACTGCGCGTCAGTGATCCAGCTTGGTGAAGAATATGTCCGACTATCCGCAACCGCTGCGCGGCATCCGTGTCGTCGAGTTCACGCACATGGTGATGGGCCCGACGTGCGGCATGCTGCTCGGAGACCTCGGCGCCGAGGTCATCAAGGTCGAGCCGATCGACGGCGATCGTACGCGTCGCCTGCTCGGCGCCGGCGCGGGTTTCTTCCCGATGTTCAATCGCAACAAGAAGAGCATTGCCATCGATCTGCGCCGCAGCGCGGGCACCGAGATCGCGCGCAAGCTTGCAGGCGGCGCCGACATCGTCGCCGAGAACTTCAAGCCCAACACGCTCGACAAGTTCGGACTCGACTACGCGTCGCTGTCGCGCGCCAATCCGCGCCTGATCTACGTGAGTTGCAAGGGGTTCCTGCCAGGTCCGTACGAGCATCGGACCGCGCTCGACGAAGTGGTGCAGATGATGGGCGGCCTCGCGTACATGACCGGCCGACCCGGCGATCCGTTGCGCGCAGGCACGAGCGTCAACGACATCATGGGTGGCATGTTCGGAGCGATCGGTGCGCTGGGCGCGCTGATCCAGCGTGGCATCACCGGGCGCGGCATGGAGGTGCAGTCGGCGCTGTTCGAGAACAACGTGTTCCTGGTCGGGCAGCACATGCTGCAGTACGCGATGACCGGTCGCCATCCCGCGCCGATGCCGGCGCGCGACAATCCCTGGGCGGTATACGACGTGTTCACGGTCAAGGACGGCGAGCAGATCTTTCTCGCGGCGGTGAGCGACGCGCAATGGATGACGTTCTGTGACGCGCTCGGTTTCGCCGACCTGAAGGCCGATCCTTCGCTCGCCACCAACAACCAGCGCGTACAGCTTCGTCCGACGTTGCTTGCGAGCTTGCGCGAGCGACTGGCCGACAAATCGGCCGCGGAACTCGCGGCCTTGTTCGAAAAAGCGGGTTTGCCGTTTGCGCCGATCCGCAGGCCGGAGGACCTCTACGACGATCCGCACCTGCTCGCCACCGGCGGTCTCGCCGACATCGAATTACCCGACGGCGACAAGGCCGGGCAGACGGTCAAGACGCCGCTGTTCCCGATCGCGCTCGAGGGTCGTCGCATGCCCGTTCGGCTGAATCCGCCCAAGCTCGGCGAGCACACGCGCGAGCTTCTGGAGTCCATCGGTTACGCGCAACAGGAGATCGACAAGCTCGTCGCAGAGGCCGTGGTGGCCTAAAGCGCGATGTATCGACCCAAGCTCACGGAGGAATCGCCGATGTCGCAGTTGCCACGATTTGCCAAGCGCACGACCTTGCGCGCATTGCTCGCCATCGCCGGTAGCGTGGCGATGATGCCTCGATGGGTCGCCGCACAGGTCGGCGATCGCGCCGTGAGATTCATCCTGCCGGTCGCGACGGCCTCGGGCGTCGACACCATCACCCGTGCGGCGCAACCCGCGTTGCAGGAAGCGCTTCACCATCCGGTCGTGATCGAGAACCAGCCCGGGGCGGGCGGCATCATCGGCACGTCGCAACTGGTGAAGTCGGCGCCCGACGGCTACACGCTGAGCATCGTGTCGAACAACCACGTGATCTATCCGAGCGTCTACAAATCGGTCCCGTTCGACCCGATCGCGGATATCACACCGATCGCCGTCATCGGATCGACCCCGATCGTGATCGTGGTGAATCCCAACAAGATCACGGCCAGGAACGTCCCCGAGCTCGTCGCGCTGCTCAAGTCCAACCCGGGACGTTTCAACTACGGGTCGTCGGGCAACGGCACGATCCTGCATCTGGCCGCCGAGATGTTCATGGACGAAGCCGGCGTGAAGGTGACGCACGTTCCCTACAAGGGCGTTGGCCCGATGCTGAGCGATCTCATCAGCGGCCAGGTCGACATCGGCGCACTTTCGCTGCCATCGGTGCAGCAGCACATCAAGAGCGGAGCATTGCGCGCGATCGGCGTGGGCGCGACCAAGCGCGTTGCAGCGGCCCCCGACATTCCGACCATGGTCGAACAGGGAATGCCGGGCTACCTGGTCGAAGGGTGGTTCGCGGTGATCGGTCCGGCGAAGATGCAGCCAGCCGACGTGAAACGCATCCACGATGCATTCGTCGCCGCGTTCAACACCGACCAGGTCAGGGATGCGATGGCGAAGCAGGGCAATACCATCGCCATCAGCACCTCCGACGACGCGGCGAGGTATTTTCGCAGCGAGATGGCGAAATACGCCAAGCTCGTGAAAAAAGCCGGCATCGAGCTGCAGTAGGGCGGGGCCGCTCCTAGCTTCCGTCGACCGGTGCCGTGGCAAATCCGGTCGGCTTGATGCGATGCCCGACCAGCGATCCCTTGCGAGCGCGATGCAGCTTGTGCTTCGCGAGCTCGTCGCCCTCGAGGGTCACGACGATGGTTCGCCCCAGGCGATTGGTTCCCCGCACCATGACCTTGTCCGCGGAAGTCAGCGCAGCAGCAAGCAGTTTTTCATCGCGGTCGAGTCCCATGACGATCACCCCGCGGCCGCGCTCCATCTCGCGCATCTCCTCGAGCGGAAACACGAGCAGGCGTCCGCCGCTCGATAGCGTCGCGACGTGGTCGAGGCCGGCGACGACCGCAACCGGGACGATCGGCTCCTCTTCATCTCCCAACGTCATGAACGCCTTGCCGGCCTTGACACGCGAGAGCATGTCGCTGAACGTCGCGATGAATCCATAGCCGCCGCTGCCGGCGACGAGGAACTTCTGCTCGGGAGCGCCGAGGATCGCCTGCGCGACGCGCGCGCCCGCCGGCAGGTCGATCAGGGTCGTCACCGGAACACCATCGCCGCGTCCGCCCGGAATGTCCGAAGCGCGAATCGTGTACGCGCGGCCTTTGGTATCGAGGACCACCACCGGATTCACCGTGCGCGTTTCGAGGACCGCAAGCGGCTCGTCACCCGCCTTGTACGAGAACTGCGTGGCGTCGAGCCCATGGCCTTGCCGCGAGCGAATCCAGCCATGGCGCGAAAGCGTTATGGTGAGCGGCTCGTCGGGCACCGTGCGGCTGATCACGATAGGCTCGACGGTTTCGATGAGCGTGCGCCGAGCATCGCCGTATCGGGTTGCGTCGGCTTCGATCTCGCTCACGACCAGATCGGAGAGCACCTTGTTGTCGGCGAGGACGCTCTTGAGCCCCTTGCGCTCGTCCTTGAGGCTCTTGAGCTCGGTTTCGATCCGGATGCCTTCCAGGCGCGCGAGCTGTCGCAAACGGATTTCGAGGATGTCGTCGGCCTGGATCTCGGTGAGCTCGAACGCTTTCATCAGGTCGACCTTCGGATCGTCCGACTTGCGGATGATGCGGATCACCTTGTCGATCGACAGCAGTGCGATCAGGCGGCCTTCGAGGATATGGATGCGCCGGTCGACCTCGCCCAGTCGATGGCGCGTGCGACGGGTCACGGTCTCGAAGCGGAACGCAATCCACTCCTCGAGCATCTGCTTCAGGTTCTTCGACCGCGGCCGACCGTCGCGTCCGAGCATCACGAGGTTGATCGGCAGGCTGGCTTCGAGCCTCGTGTTGGCGAGCAGCAGGTGCATGAACTCCTGCGGGTCCTGCCGACTCGATCGCGGTTCGAGCACGATGCGTACCGGCGCGGTCTTGTCCGACTCGTCGCGCACGGTGTCGAGTGCAGCGAGCATCACAGCCTTGAGGTTGATCTGCTCCTGCGAAAGCGACTTCTTGCCCTCCTTGGGCTTGGGGTTGGTGGCGCGCTCGATGTCTTCGAGCACCGCACGCGCCGACACGCCGAACGGGAGCTCGGTCACCGCCACGCGCCATTGGCCGCGCGCGAGCTCCTCGACGGTCCACCGCGCGCGCACGCGCAAGCTGCCGCGCCCGCCCTCGTAGATCGCGCGGATCGTGTCGGCATCGGAGATCAGGTGACCGCCGCCCGGCAGGTCCGGCCCCGGCATGAGCTTGAGCAGCCGGTCCATCGTGATGTTGGGATTGCGGATCGTCGCCACCACCGCGCGCGCGACCTCGCGCAGGTTGTGCGACGGAATGTCGGTTGCCAATCCCACGCCGATACCCGAGGCGCCGTTGAGTAGAAGCATCGGCAATCGCGCCGGGAGCAGCTTCGGCTCCTTGAACGCGCCGTCGTAGTTGGCGATGAAATCGACGGTGTCCTGGTCGATCTCGGCCAGCAGCAGCTCGGCCAACGCGGTGAGACGACACTCGGTGTAGCGCATCGCCGCGGCGTTGTCGCCGTCGCGCGAGCCGAAGTTGCCCTGTCCGTCGATCAGCGGATAGCGCAGCGTGAAGTCCTGCGCTTGCCGCACCAGCGCGTCGTAGGCGGCCGTATCGCCGTGCGGGTGGTACTTGCCGAGCACGTCGCCGACCACGCGCGCGGATTTCACGTGTCGCGTCGGCGGATGGAGGCCGAGCTCGTGCATCGCAAAAAGGATGCGACGCTGCACCGGTTTCTGGCCGTCCGCGACGTCGGGCAGCGCGCGACCGGTCACCACGCTCATCGCGTACTCGAGATAGCTGCGCTCGGCGAACTGGGCGAGCGGCAGCGCGTCGTCTTCGCCGTTACCCGATGCGCCGCTGGGAGGCGGACTCGGAGGTGGCGGCGGTGAGAGCGCAGAAGACGAACGGCGCTGCGTGCCTTCCTCGTCGAACAGCTCGCCGGATAGCGTGTCCGCGTTCGCGGTTGTCGCTTTAGCGCGCTTGGATGCCGGCGCGGTTTTAGCGCGCTTGGACGCCGGCGCGGCTGTGCTGCGCGCGGTCGTTCGTTTCTTGTTCGTTATCGCCATGTGGCCGATCGTTGCCGGCAGGTTGAAGGATTCACGCAACGCGTCGGCGTGGCGCGCGGTGATCGGCTACGGCAGACGTTGGACGCAGTGGCCGCGTGGGTCCGGGATCGGCAAAGCGTGTGACAAGGCAGACGTCGTTCCGGCGCAAGCGGGAACCCAGCGACTTTGCTGCGGTTCGCGTTGCAACTACAAGAGTCACTGGGTCCCGGCCTTCGCCGGGACGACGATGGGAGAGCTGCGCACGATAGAGCACCCTCGGTTCGCGCGCTACGCAATCAAGCATGAACGCTTGCCTGTCGCCCATTGCCAGTGTCCATCACCCATCGCGCATCACCCAACGCGTATCGCGCATCACCCATCACCCATCGCGCATCGCCCATCGCCCATCGCCTTTCCGCCCATCGGCCCTCGCGCAGCGCCTATCGCCCATCGCCCGGGCACTTTCCTGCGTACCACTACACATCCACCTCCACGACATTCCCATACTGCTCCATCCACTCCCTTCGCGCGGCGGCTTCCGCCTTGCCCATGAGCCTGGCGAAGATCTGCATCGCGTCGCCGGCCTGATCGCGTTGCACGCGCACGGGCATCACGCGGCGCGTTTCCGGATTCATCGTCGTCTCCCAAAGCTGCTCGGGGTTCATCTCGCCCAGGCCCTTGAAGCGTCCCGTCGACCACGACCCGGGCTTGACGCCTTCCTTGCCCAGCCGGTCCTCGATCGCCTCGAGCTCGGCATCGTCGAGCGCGTACAGCTTGCGCGCCGGCCGCTTGCCCAGCGCAGGTACGTCGATGCGATACAGCGGCGGGTTCGCCACATGGATGTGTCCATGGTCGATCAACGCCGGGAAATGACGGAAGAACAGCGTGAGCAGCAACACCTTGATGTGACTGCCGTCGACATCCGCATCCGCCATGATGATGATGCGGTTGTAACGCAGGCCTTTGAGGTCGGCGTCCTCGGCCGACTTGTGCGGATCCACGCCGATCGCCACCGCGATGTCGTGGATCTCGTTGTTCGCGAACAGCCGATCGCGCTCCACCTCGAAGGTGTTCAGCACTTTCCCGCGCAACGGCAGGATCGCCTGATACTGCTTGTCGCGCGCGAGCTTCGCCGATCCGCCGGCGGAGTCGCCTTCGACCAGGAACACCTCCCGCCGGTCCACGTCATCCGACTCGCAGTCGGTCAGCTTGCCCGGCAGCACGGCGACGCCGGAGCCCTTTTTCTTCTCGACCTTCTGTGCCGACCTCATGCGCGTGAGGGCCTGCGCGATCGCGAGCTCCGCGATGCGTCTTCCCTGCTCGACATGCGCGTTGAGCCACACCTCGAAAGGATCGCGCACGATCTGCGCGACGAGCTTCAGCGCATCCCGGCTGTTGAGCTTTTCCTTGACCTGTCCCTGGAACTGCGGATCGAGGATGCGCGTCGCGAGCACGAAGTGCAGCTTCGCCGACACATCCTCGGTTTGCAGGCGCGCGCCGCGCGGCAACAGCCCGTGGTGATCCACGAACGATTT
>DATKLH010000198.1:0-2384 GCA_035542515.1 Casimicrobiaceae bacterium | reverse complement strand
TACGCTGCGCGAGCGTCATCGTCCGCATGCTGTGATAGCGACCCGGTACCTGCAGCAGCCGGTCGGCCTGATCCTTGATCGCCTGCACCACCTTGGGATGGCAATGTCCGACCGATGCGACGCCCGGCCCGGCCTCGAGGTCGATGTAGCTGCGGCCCTGCTCGTCGCGCACTTCCGCACCTTGTCCGCTCGCGAGGCAAGGCTCGATGTTCTGATTGACGACAAGGAAGTCGTTGAGCTTCGTCGGCTCGGATGCGCTCGCGTCCATCGCTTGGGCGGTTGGGGCTCGTGGGTTCATCTATCGAAGGTCAGCGGCGCGCCGGTGGTTCCGACGAACACGCTCTTGATCTGCTGATACTGTCGCAAACCCTGCACGCCGCGCTCGCGACCGATGCCGCTCTGCTTGACCCCGCCGAAAGGCGTCGACACGCTGTTCTGCCGATAGGTGTTGATCCACACCGTACCGGCCTGGACCTGGCGCGCGACGCGCCACGCCTTGGCGAAATCGCGGCTCCACACGCCGCAGGCAAGCCCGTAGATCGTGTCGTTGGCTTGACGAACGAGGTCGGCCTCGTCGGCGAAGGGCAACACGCACAGCACCGGACCGAAGATCTCGCTCTGGCACGTCGACAATGCGTTGTCGAGTTGATCGATGATCGTCGGCAGGTAATAGGCGCCCTTGCTGAACGACGCGCCTGCCGGTGAAGAGCCTCCGACGAGGATGCGACCGCCCTCGGCTCTGGCGCCCGTGACCAGGCGATCGACGCGCTCGCGATGGGGAAAGGACGCGAGCGGACCGATCTGGGTCGTCGCTGCATCGGGCGGACCCACGCGCAAACCGCGTGCGATCTCGATGAGCATCGAAACGAATCGCTCGCGGATCGACTCGTGCACGAACAGGCGCGATCCGGCGATGCACGACTGTCCCAGCGAGCCGAAGATTCCGGCCGCAACCCCCGCCGCGGCGAGCGGCAGGTCGGCGTCGTCCATCACGATGTTCGGCGACTTGCCGCCGAGCTCGAGCACGACCGGCACGATGCGTTCAGCAGCGGCGGTGGCGATCGCGCGACCTGCGGTCGTGCCGCCGGTGAACGAGATCATGTTGATGCCCGGATGGCGCACGAGCGCCGCGGAAGTCTGGGCGGTGCCTGGCAACACGTTCACGAGGCCGTTGGGCAGGCCGGCCTCGGTGCATAGCTTGCCAACTTCGAGCGACACGATCGAAGTGAGCTCCGAGGGCTTGAGCACCACCGCATTGCCAGCGGCGAGCGCCGGTGCCAACTTTTCCGCGGCGAGGTTCACCGGCGAATTCCACGGTGTGATCGCAGCGACCACACCCATCGGTTCGCAGACCGTGAACGACAAGTACTCCCCGCGCGGCGGCGTGACATCCGAGCCCACCGTTTCGCACAGCGCGGCGTAGTAACGGAAGATGCCCGCGGCGCCTCGAACTTGCTGGCGGCATTCGGTCAGCGTCTTGCCGTTCTCATGCATGACGATGCGAGCCAGCGGCTCGGCGCGATCGTTGAGCAGGCGAGCAATCGCATGGAGGTGGTCTGCACGACGATGGGGCAGCAGCTCGGCCCAGCGGGATTGGCCCAGCGCATCGCGCGCGGTGCGCACCGCGAGATCGACGTCCTGCGCCGATCCGGTCGACAGCACAGCGTTGGTCTCGCCCGTGGCCGGGTCGGTCGATGTCAGCGGGTCGCCGCTGCCGTGATGCCAGCTACCTCCGATGAGCAGCGATCGGGAAGCGCCTATGTTCGGATCGATCTCTACCAACGTCGCCTCTCGAGCGGCGGGTTATGACTGGGGACTTCATTGCATCGGATGCTGCATCGGACGCGCCGGAGCATTTGCCACTCCGCGCAACTGCTGCGCGATGCACGAACCAGCCGGGCGCGGCAGGCAGACAGGGGTCGGCAGGAGCTCGATTCGCGTCGCGCCGAGCAATCCGCCGCGCTCCGGCTATTGAACGCACCTGCAAGCGTTACACGGGTCGATCGCGAACGTTAGGCGTCCTCCCGTAATGCTGTCAATGAGAACAGAAACGACTTGCCTAATGCGTTTTGAACATCACGTCCCGCTCGGGCGCGTCGCCGGACAAAGAACGTCCGACCAGCTCGAGCGGCCAACCGGGATGCGCCCGCGCAGGCGGGGACCCGGCGACGTTGCTCGGCCCGCGATGTGCGACGCGACTGCGCTCATATCGTCCTGGTCTGACCGCCGTCGACGTTCAACGACACGCCTGTGATGAAACTGGCGCGATCCGAGACCAGGAAGGTGATGCCGGCCGCCACTTCCGCAGCTTCGCCGAAGCGCCCGAGGATGATGTCGCTCGTGAATGCCGACTTCGCCACTTCCGTCGAGACGCCGTCCTCGCT
>DATKLH010000197.1:0-13422 GCA_035542515.1 Casimicrobiaceae bacterium | reverse complement strand
TCACTCCGGGTTTGTAAAGGCGCCGCAGGACGGCCCACGGGGGCAAGCAGACGGACCACTTTGACCGCCCGGTCCTGCGTTTGGAGCACTTCTATGCCTTGATTTTCAAGCTTGAACGCGACCCCGGCGTCCGGGATATCGCCGAGGTGCTCGACGATGAGGCCATTCAGCGTTTTCGGGCCGTCCAGGGGGAACTGCGTCCCCAGGCGCCTATTGAGGACGCGCAGCGGCATCATGCCGTCGACCGTCACGCTGCCGTCGGGCTCACGGCGAAACGTGGCGGTGGTGCCGGGCGCCTGGGTGGTGAACTCCCCGATGATCTCCTCGACGATGTCCTCGATGGTCACCAGGCCCTGCAGCTCGCCGTACTCGTCGACGACCAGCCCCATGCGCTGACGGTCGACCTGGAACTGCTGGAGCTGAGTGAGCAGCGGCGTGCCGACCGGCACGAAGTACGGCGGACGCAACAACGGACGCAGCCGTTCCGCGTCGACCTCCGCTGCGCCGGCCGAGAGCTGAACGACGCTCTTGACCGGCAGGATGCCGACGATGTTGTCGAGCGAGCCGTCGTATACGGGCAGGCGCGAGTGGTACGACGTGGCAAGTTGCTGCCGCAACACGGCAGGTTTCTCGGCAATATCGAGCGCGTGGATCTGCGCGCGCGGCGTCATCACGTCGTCCACGCTGATCTGCTCGAGATCCATCAGGTTGGCCAGCATGGTGCGGTGCTTGCCGCGGAAGTACTGGCTGCCCTCGAGCACCAGGGAACGTAACTCTTCCTGCGTCAGTGTCGTGCTTGCATCGGCAGGCGGACGGAATCGGAACAGCTTGAGCAGCCCCTGCACGAAGAGATTGACGAACCAGACCACCGGACTCGCGACCTTGAGCATCGGTGTGAGCACGTAGCTCACCAGCGGTGCGAGGCGATCGGCGTATTGGGCCCCGACGACCTTGGGCGTGATCTCCGAGAATACGAGCAGCATGAACGAGATCGCCACCGTGCCCAGCGAGAGCGCGATCTCGCCTTCGCCGAACAGCCGCTTGGTGATCACTGCGGTCAATGTCGCTGCGGCCGCCGCGACGAGCGTATTGCCGAGCAGGATCACGCCGAGCAGCCGATCCGTTTGCGCCAGCAGGGCCATCGCCAGCTTCGCGCTGCGCGAGCCGCGCTGGGCACGATGCTTCAGGCGATAGCGGTTGGTCGCCATCATCGCCGTCTCCGCGATGGAGAAGAAGCCCGCGAGCACGATGCAGAGCGCGAGCGCGATGAGCAGCGAGCTTACGGCGATGTCGTCCATGGCTCAGCGCGCGAAGCGCGCTTCGATCGGCGAGCGGCGATAGGCGATGGGTGCTTGCCATCGGCGTGATCAAGGGCATGCACCATCGCGACGCGGGGCATCGGTCCGTTCACCAACTGCGCGGTGTTCGTTGGGCGCCGACTGCCGCATTCATGGTTGCATACCCTATCGCCAATCGCCAATCGCCTATCGCCTATCGCCCGATCCGTCGTGCCTAGGCGCGATGGAGCAGCACTTCCATCACGAACTTGCTGCCCAGGTATCCGAGCACGAGCAGCAGCGTGCCGGCGATGATCCAGCGCAACGCGATGCGGCCGCGCCAGCCATAGCGCCAGCGGCCGAAGAGCAGGATCGCGAAGGCCGCCCATCCCGCCACCGAAAACACGTTCTTGTGCGTGAACGTGACCGGCTTGCCGAACATCTGCTCGGAAAAGATGAAGCCGCTCGCGAGCGCCAGCGTGAGGAGCGCGAAGCCCGCATAGATCAGCCGGAACTCGTAGCGCTCGAGCGTGAGCAGGGGTGGCGAGTCCTCCGCGCCCGCCTGCGGCAGCCCGCGATGCAACCGCTTCTCGAGTCCGGTCATGACCGCCGCCTGCATCGCCGCCACGACGAACAGCGCATACGCGAGCAGGGCAACCGTGATGTGCGCGGTCGCGAGACCCTCCTCGGCACCGAACGTGAACCGGTGCGAGCTGCGCGAGAACGCGGGCAGGATCGCGCAAGCGGCTGCCACAGGTAGCACTACGGCAGCGACCTGCGGCAGGGTGCGAAACATTCCGGAGGTCCACGCCACGAGCACGGCCAGGCCGCCTACGAGCGACAGCGCGTGTGCGAAGGACAGGTCGAGCCCTTCCGGCGTTGCGATCGCGCGATACAGCGCCCACGCATGCAGCACGAGCGTGACCACGATCAGCCACTGTCCCGCGCGCATCCACTGCGGAGGATGAGCCGGCTTGCGGGGCCAGCACGCCCAGGCGGCGACGGCGTACAGTGCCGCGACGACGAGGTGCAGTAGAATGCTCAACCGGTCCGAGGATGGCGCCGCCCGCCTGTCGAGGCTTTTCCCCGAACGGGCACCGGGGCGGCAAGGAATCGAGTTTACAGCACCGGACCCATCGACCGCGTTGCATCCGGCGTTGCCGGTTCGCTGCGAGGCGCGTCGCGGTTGAACCGCGGCCTTCCGGCCCCCAATCATTGCCTTCACCATGCTCGAAAACCTGACCGAAAGGCTGTCGCGGGTCGTCAAGACGCTACGCGGCGAAGCGCGACTCACCGACGCGAACATCCAGGATGCGCTGCGCGAAGTCCGGCTCGCGCTGCTGGAGGCCGATGTGGCGCTCCCGGTGGTGCGCGAATTCATCGCGTCGCTGCGCGACAAGGCGCTCGGCCAGGAGGTGATTGGATCGCTGACACCGGGACAGGCGCTCATCGGCATCGTCCAGCGCGAGCTCGCGCAACTGATGGGGGGCACGGCTGCGCCGCTCGATTTCACCACCCAGCCGCCGGCGATCATCCTGCTCGCAGGCTTGCAGGGCTCCGGCAAGACGACTACTGCGGCCAAGCTTGCGCGGCTCATCTCGGGTTCGCTGAAAAAGAAGGTGCTTCTCGTGTCCGCCGACGTCTATCGACCTGCGGCCATCGAGCAGCTTCGTACGCTGGCCGCGCAGGTCGGGGTCGACTTCCTGCCGACCACACCGGACGAACAACCTGTCGCGATCGCGCGGCGTGCCGTGGACTGGGCGCGTCGCCACTATCACGACGTCCTGATCCTCGACACCGCGGGGCGACTGTCGATCGACGAAGCGATGATGCGCGAGATCGCCGAGTTGCATGCGGTGACGCAGCCGATCGAGACGCTGTTCGTGGTCGATGCGATGCAAGGTCAGGACGCGGTCAACACCGCCAAGGCGTTTCGCGACGTGCTGCCGCTCACCGGCGTGGTGCTGACCAAGCTCGATGGCGATGCGCGCGGCGGCGCCGCGCTGTCGGTGCGTCATGTGACCGGCGCGCCGATCAAGTTCGCCGGGGTATCCGAAAAGGTCGATGGGCTCGAGGTTTTCCATCCCGAGCGGATGGCTTCGCGCATTCTGGGCATGGGTGACGTGCTGTCGCTCATCGAGGAGGCGCACCGCACCGTCGACTTGAAAGAAGCGAAGAAGCTCGCGCGCAAGGTGAAGACCGGCAAGGGCTTCGACCTCGAGGATTTCAAGGCGCAGGTGGCCCAGATGCGCAAGATGGGCGGGCTGCAGGCGCTGGTCGACAAGCTGCCGGCCGAGGTTGCCAAGGCCGCGCAGGGCGCGACGCTGGACGAGCGGCGCATCGCTCGCATCGAAGGGATCATCAATTCGATGACCCCGCAGGAGCGCAGCAAGCCCGAGTTGATCAAGGCCTCGCGCAAGCGGCGCATCGCAAGCGGCGCCGGTGTGACCGTCCAGGAGGTCAATCAGCTGCTCAACCAGTTCGAGCAGACCCAGAAGGTGATGAAGATGGTGGCCAAGGGCGGCATGGCGAAAATGATGCGCGGGATGAAGGGCATGCTTCCCGGGATGAGGTAAGCGTCGGAAAGCTTGGCGACCGGTGTACGACCGGACGGGAGGCGCGGATTTTCGCCTCGCGCGCATGACGCCGGTCCGCGTGGTCAGTGGCCCTTTGCACAAACCCAGGGCTGATGCGCCAGGGTCCCGGTGGCTCGCCATCCGGCAATCGGGTGGCTGAATCGCGAAATCCTCGCCCGGTCTGCTATACTTATAGACTTTTCCTAAGCAGGCGACAGAGGGACTTATGGTGGTGATTCGACTGGCGCGCGGCGGCGCCAAGAAGCGCCCGTTCTACAACGTGGTGGTCGCCGATTCCCGCAACCGCCGTGACGGGCGTTTCATCGAGCGCGTCGGCTTCTACAATCCGGTGGCCGCGCAGCACGAGGAAGGCTTGCGTATCGCGCACGACCGCATCGCCTACTGGGAGCAGCGCGGCGCGAGGCTCTCGGACACGGTTGCGATGCTGGTCAAGCGCTCGGCGAGCAAGGCGACCCCGGCCGCCGCGGCGCCTGCAACGGCCTGAGTCGAACGAACTCTCCGCAGGACATCGTGCCGATGGGGCGGATCGCCGCTCCCTACGGCGTGCAGGGGTGGTGTCGCATCCAGCCGTTCTCCCAGGATCCGGAGACGCTGCTCGCGCACTCCACCTGGTGGTTGCAGGACGACGACGATGCGTCATGGCGGCCGGGCAGGCTTGTCGATGCGCGGATGCACGGCCGGGCGTTGATCGCGAAGCTCACGGATGTCGACAACCGTGAGCAGGCGCTTGCGTTGCGGGGACGGTGGGTCGGTGTCCCGCGCGAGGCGTTACCACGGGATGAGGGCCAGTTCTTCTGGTCCGAGCTGGTCGGATTCGAGGTGGTCAATCGCGCGGGTCGGATCCTCGGCAGCGTCGCGGGATTCATCGAAAGCGGCGCGCACCCGATCCTTCGCGTGCGCGCCGGCGGGCAAGCCGTCGAGCAGCTGATCCCGTGGGTGGCCGCCTACGTGGAACGGGTCGATGGGGAAGCACGACGCATCGAAGTGGACTGGGAAGCGGACTACTGAGCGCGTGTGCACGCAATGCGCATCGACGTCGTAACGCTGTTCCCGGAGATGGTCGACCACGCGGTCGCGTACGGCATCACCGGTCGCGCGCGAACGCGAGGTCTGTGGCAGCTGCGCTTGTGGAATCCGCGCGAGTTCGCAACCGACGCGCACCGTAGCGTCGACGATCGGCCTTACGGCGGCGGACCGGGAATGGTGATGATGCCCGGACCGCTGGCAGCAGCGATTGGTGCAGCACGTGCTGCTCAGAGTGCCGAGCATGCGGCGACGCGAGTGGTTTCGATGTCGCCGTCGGGCGAGCCGCTGACGCATGCGCGGGTTGCACAGATGGTTGCAGCACCTGAAGCCGGGTACGTCATCGTTGCCGGTCGTTACGAAGGTATCGATGAGCGGCTGCTGCAGCAGGAGATCGACGAGGAGATCTCGATCGGGGATTTCGTGGTCTCGGGCGGGGAATTTCCGGCCCTGCTATTGATCGATGCGCTGGTGCGACACCTGCCTGGCGCATTGAACGATGCGGAATCGGCCGTGCAGGAGTCGTTCGTTGCGGGATTGCTCGATTGCCCGCACTACACGCGGCCCGAAGTCTACGAGGGCCGGCGCGTGCCCGAGGTGCTGTTGTCCGGCAATCACGCAGCGATCGCGCGCTGGCGACTGCAGCAATCGCTGGGACGTACGTGGCGCCGCCGGCCCGAATTGCTGCGACAACGTGCGCTGAGCCGCGAAGAGCAGCAGCTGCTGGACGAGTACGTGAGGTCGGTTGACAGTTGATGGTCGTCGGTGGACAGTAGGCGCGGCGTTTGCTGCGATGCTGCCCAGTGCGTACGACGGCCGGCAATTCTTGTTGGTGCTGTTGTGCCGTCCATTTGCGTCAGCTTTGAGCGATGGATGTCATGAGAATAAAGGGAGCTGGAAGGTTGGCGACAAACGGTCGGCCGTCTCCCGACAACTGAACGCGCATCAGGGGGCGCCCTGCGCTGCGCTGGACGAAGGCCGCAAGCGGCCGCGAAAGGAACTCGACGCATGAACATCATCGAAACCATCGAGCGCGAGGAAATTGCGCGACTCAACAAGACGATTCCCGATTTCGCGCCCGGCGACACCGTCGTCGTCAACGTGAGCGTCGTGGAAGGCGAGCGCAAGCGCGTCCAGGCCTACGAAGGTGTGGTCATCGCGAAGCGCAACCGTGGACTCAACTCCGCGTTCACCGTCCGCAAGATCAGCAGCGGCGAGGGTGTCGAGCGGACCTTCCAGACCTATTCGCCGCTCATCGCCAGCATCGAGGTCAAGCGCAAGGGTGACGTGCGCCGTGCCAAGCTCTACTACCTGCGCGGCCGGTCCGGCAAGTCGGCTCGCATCCGTGAGAAGCTGCAGAGCCGGGAGGCAGCGGCGGCCAAGTCCTCTACCTGACCCGCCTCCACGTAGCCGAATGTCCCTGCGGCCCCTTTTTGGGGCCGCAGTGCATTTTGGGCGGCTAACAAGCAAACGGCGACCGCTCGCCGCCGCCGCCATGGCCCGCTTCTTGCACATGGGCGAGCTTGCCATACCGATGCTTTTCCCCGAAGATTCCAACGGCATAAACCCCACCGTCAGACCGGATGAAGGCCACGCTCTACGAAGCGCTGGGAATTCCCCCGACGTCCTCGGGTGAAGAGGTGCGCGCCGCATTGCGCCGCGTCATCCGGAAGTATTACGCCAAGACGCGTGACGGACAGGGCAACGTCGAGGAAGCGCTTCGCTTCATCAATCATGCCAGCCGCATACTGAGCGACTCCGAGCGGCGCAAGCATTACGATCAGGAGCTGTCGGTCTCGGACGGCACCACCGAGCAGCAGATCGCCCACGTCGTCTTCAACGCAGTGGCGGAAGCCGGCGAGCAGACCGACGTCGGGGAAGCGACCGGCAACGACGAGGTGCCCGACGAGGTCGACCTCGGATTGCAGGAGCCGACCCCGGCCGAGCAGGCCCACCATCCCGGCCTCACCGAGCGTGTGGCATCGTTTGGCCGCTCGCCGCTGGTCACCATCGGACTGTGCGCGTTGTTCGCGGCGTTCATCGTCGCCGCGATCGTCTTCGTGACGCCTGCCGACGCGGTGCTGGTCGCGAAACAGGTGCTCGTGTGGCTCACGTTGACGCTGGTGGTGCTGGCAGTGGTCTACGGAATCGTGCACGGCGTTGCGTTCCTGAGACGCCGCCGCTCGATACCGCCCACGGCGCTTGCTCCGCAAACCGATCTCGCGATCCTCAACTGGCGGCGCGAAAAGAGCGTGTTCCTCGGCACCGACCAGCCGCAGGAGGATGCTTCGTGGATCTTCCAGCTCCGCATGGCGGAGCTCGAACGCGCCAAGTCGAAGCGGACCAGCGAGCCGCGACCGTGGCATCGCCTGGCCGCGCGGCTTTTCGACTATGCGATCTGGGGTCTGGTGCTCGCGCTACTGCTTTCGGAGTTGCGCGCGGCCAATCTCGTTCCGGAAAGCGTCGCGTACTGGCTGGGACATCCGCTGGTCGCCCCGGTGGTGATCACCGCAACGTGGATCTTCGTCGAAGCGATGCTGATCGCATCGTTGGGCGCGACACCGGGCAAATGGCTGTTCGGCGTGTACCTGCAATTCGCGATCTCCGATGCCTACGCGCGGCGGGATACGCGCGCGCAGCTGCGCAGCGGACTCGATCGCGCGTTTCGCGTCTGGTGGGAGGGCGTTGGAGGTGGGTTTCCGTTGCTCGCGCCGATCCTGATCGCGGTGGCGTACGAAAAGCTGATGCAGAACCAGGAGACCGATTGGGACTTCGCGCAGGACTGCCTCGTGACGCACGGTCCGACCGGGGTCCTGAATTCCATCACCGGGGTTTGCGGGCTCGCCGCGATGCTGTGGTTGTACGGCGTTGCGTGGCATCAACCCATGGCGCAATCGATTGCCTGGGCGCGCACCACGCTCGCCGAGGCTTTGCCGTCTCCCGCAGCATTGACGTCGGGATTTGCCGTGGGCGGAGGACGCATCCGCGGGCTCATCTCGGCGGCGACCAGTGGCGGCGAAGCTTCTCCGGCAACTACGAGCGCATCGCAGACGGCATCGGTTCCGAGCGTCGAACCGAACGGACCGATCGATCCCGACGTCGATTCGCTCATCGCGGAGCGGCGCGCGAAAATCTCGGTGCTGAAGGTCGAGGGACCGCGCATGCTGCGCGCGGGTAACTGGCGTCGCGCGGGCGAATTGTGCCGTGCGTGGGCCGACCTCGAGCTCGGCAATGCGGACGCGTATCGATGCCTCGGTCAGGCGCTCCAGGCACAGGGCTATCACCAGGATGCCCTGAACGCCTTCCGCAAGGCGAAGCAGTACGATCCCAACGACCCGACCCTGGATGCGGCGATCGATCGCGCGCAGCGGGGAATCGTTGCGGACTTCCTGAACAGGTATAGACGATGACGTCACAACGGAAACAGGAAAGAGGAAAGCGACGACGCCGTTGCGCGCGCGCCAAATCTTGAGCCCTGGGCACTCTTTCACTGGCGCGGGCTAGGTCTAATTCCCTGTTCCCTATTCCCTGCTCTTAGATCGACAACCACAGCGGCAAAGTAATTACCGCCATCAAAGTGCCGGTCGATATCAGGAGCGCCACGGCCGCGCCTTTGCCGAGCATTTGAACCGCGAGGATGTAAGCCGACGTCGCCGTGGGTACCGCAGCCATGGTCACCGCGACTCGCTGGGCGAGCGCATCGAGCTCCATCGCGCGGGCCATCCAGAACGCGATCGCAGGAAGCGCAACGAGCTTGATGCCGTTGAAGCATGCGATCGCCGTCCACGGCAGCGTGCCGCGCTCGAACGCGAGCCCGGCGCCGACGGCCAGCAGTCCGAGCGGAAGCGCCGCCGCCGAGAGCAACTCGAGGATGCGACCCGGCAATGCGGGCATGGGCAGGCCTGCGACGTTGTAGGCGATGCCCGCGACGCACGCGAGAACCAGAGGATTGCGCGCCAGCGCCGTGAGCACGCGTGCCTCGCTGCGTCGCGCGAGCATCGCAACCGCCGCGACGTTGACGATCGGCACCAGAATGCCGATGAGCAGGCTGATCATTGCGACCGCGGGCGCTCCACCGATGCGCGAGGCGGCGGCGAGCGCAACGTAGGTGTTGAAGCGGAACGCGCATTGGAAGCAGCCCGCGAAGGTATCGTCGCTCAAGCGGAGCAGTGGCCGCGCGAGCAGCGCGAGTGCCATGCCCGCCAGGGTGAATGTCACACCGACCACGATCAGCCGCCACGCTTCCGATGGCGTGGCGGTGGATGTCGCGAGCGATCGAAACAGCAGCGCGGGAAACAGCACGATGTAGACGAGTCGCTCCACGCCCGCCCAGAAGCGCGCATCGAAATTGCGCAAACGCCGGAGCAACGCGCCCAGCGCGATCAGGCTGAAATCGGGAAGGAGAAGGAGGGCTGCGCTCACTGAGGAGCAGGAATTTCGCGAGGCGGCTGTTGGCGACGCATCGACAGGCTACCCCACCACTTCATACGGCACGCTTGCGCGGAACGATTGCGAATCGTCGCCGCTTGGCGGCGACGCGAGTGCCGACGAGGCTCCGCGCAACGGGGATCGCCTGGATTCGGAGTCGAGGAGGCGACTTCGACACGTCGACGTCTTGGCGGATTGTGATGACACAGCGCGAAGGCCGGGGGCGACGGCGCCCACAGCTAGGCCCGCACGCGAGGCGACCTGGCGAGTCCCGTGCAACTGCCCCGCACAACGGAACAACGCGCATCGAAGCGTCGCACGCCGAAGGGTGGCACGCCCAGGGCCGTCATCGGCGCTTGAGCAGGAACCAGAATGCTCCGTTCTCTTCGCCGTGCTCGAACAACGTATTGCCCGTTTGCCGCGCGAACTGCTCGAAATCGCGCACGCTGCCCGGGTCGGTGGCGATGATGCGCAGGACCTCGCCCGAGCTCATGTCGTTCAACGCCTTCTTGGTCCGCAACACCGGCAGCGGGCAATTCAACCCGCGCGCGTCGATTTCGCGATCGATATCCATCGTCGACCGATTATATCAACCGGTCCTGCCGGCTTGCGCGCGAATGCGCTCGACCAGCGTCGTGGTGGAACGATCCTCGACCAAAGGGATCGCGACGAAGCGACCGCCGCGTGCAATCACTTCACGCGCGCCGACCGTCGTGTCGATCGTATAGTCGCCGCCCTTCACGAGCACGTCGGGACCGCATGCGACGATCAACGCATGCGGCGTATCTTCATCGAACGGCACCACCAGATCGACGCTCGCCAACGCGGCCACGACGGCCATGCGATCGCCGAGCGGATTGAGCGGACGCTCGCCGCTTTTGCCGAGCCGCCGCACCGAAGCATCGGTGTTGAGCGCGACCACCAGCGAGGCGCCTAGTTGCCGCGCCACATCGAGATAGGCGACGTGACCCTTGTGCAGGATGTCGAATACGCCGTTGGTGAACACCAAGGGGCGCGGCAATGCCGCGATGCGCGCGAGCGCGCTGGCCGCGTCGGCGATGCGCGTGGCGAAGCGAGGTTGCGGAAGATCGGGCGCGCGCGGCTCGCCCATCGCGTCGGCTTCAGCTTTAGATGTATTCGAAGAGCTTGACCACGCGTACGACGCCCGTGGTCGTGCTGGCGATCTGGGCCGCGGCGTTGCCTTCGTCGCGGTTGACCAGGCCCATCAGGTAGACGATGCCGCGATCGGTGACCACCTTCACATGCGTCGCGGCGAACTTGTTCGCTTCGACGAAGCGCGCCTTGACCTTGGACGTGATGTAGGTGTCGTTGGTGCGCGAGGACAATGCCGCCGGCGGTTGCGGTGCGAGCTCGTTGGCCACGCTGCGCACGCGATCGGTGGTTCGCGCGAGATCGCCGATCGCCGCGACTGTCGCGGGATCGTTCGCTTCGCCGCTCAACAGCACCTGGCCGTTGTAGCTCGTGGTGCTGACGTGAACCGAATCGCCGTAGCGGGTGCTGATGAGGTTCGCGATCTTCAGCTCGATCGCCTCGTCGTCGGCTTGTGCGCCGACCGAGCGGCGGTCGGTCGCTACCAGAGCGGTACCCACCGCCGCACCGCCGACCACGAGCGGTACGCACCCGCCCAATGCGGTGGTCACTGCGAGCGAAAAGGCGAGAACTGCGACAGGCAGCGGGGTTTGCTTCATGCATCGTCTCCGAGCAGCGTTGCGTCGATTGCATCGCACAGGCAATGGATGATCAGGAGGTGCACTTCCTGGATACGCATGGTGCGGGCATGCGGAACGCACAAATGGACGTCCTCGGGAGCAAGAAGTTCACCGACACGACCGCCGCCTTTCCCGGTCAGGCCGACCACGCGCATATCGCGCTCGTGCGCGGCTTCGACCGCCGCGACGACGTTCGGCGAATTGCCCGAAGTCGATATCGCAATCAGCACGTCACCCTTGGTGCCGAGCGCCCGCACCTGCTTGGCGAACACCTGCTCGTAGGCGTAATCGTTCGCGATGGCGGTCAGTAGCGAAGTGTCGGTGGACAACGAGATGGCCGGCAGCTCGGGACGTTCGCGCTCGAAGCGACCCACCAGCTCGGCAGCGAAGTGCTGCGCATCGGCCGCAGAGCCGCCATTGCCGCAGGCGAGGATCTTCCCGTCGCCGAACAGGCAGTCGGTCAGCAGGGCCGCGGCACGCGCGATGGCGGGCGCCAACTCATCCGCGCAGGTTTGCTTGAGCTGAGCGCTGTCGGCGAAATGTGCCCGGATGCGCTTCTGGTGATCGATCATCGCGGGCGGATTCTAACAAATGCACGCGCGAGCCGGCCCATCGAGCGTAGCGACGATCGTGCCGGATAGTGTTCACCATCACGCATCCTCAGGCGTCGGAGAACACGTCTCGCTGCCAGTCGATGCGGTCGTTCGCAACCTCGTCGAGCAGCAGCGCATCGAAACGGCACACAGGCTCGCGGTCCAGGCGAGCCAGGTACATCGACGCGGCTGCGCGCAATCGCTCGCGCTTGGACGCCGTGATGCTCGCGGCCGCTCCGCCGAAGCGATCCGATGTCCTCAGACGCACCTCGACGAATACCAGCGTCGTGCCGTCCCTGGCGATGAGGTCGATCTCGCCGTAGCGGGTCCTGAAGTTGCGCTCGACCACGGTCAGGCCGTGGGCGGCGAGGAAGCGCGCGGCCAGCGCCTCTGCACGCGCGCCGCTGCCTTCGGCCTTGCGATCAGCGCGGTTCGAGCGGGACGAGCTGGCCATCGCGGTACACCGCCAAGCGTCCCTCGCGCACGAACTGGCGCTGCGCGTTGAGCGCGAGATGGCCGGTCGCTCCGTCGAATTCCATCTCCGCCGGGGACTCGGTGACAAAGCGCGCGGCGACGCGGAATGCGTCGAGTCCCAGCGCGTACAAGCGTGTGAGGGCCGCGCTGCCGAAGTCGCGTCGCGGCAGCTTGGCGAATTCGGCGGCGTCCGGCGTGACGATCCACGGGATCTCGACGACGCGCACATCGTCCAGGTCGCGCACGCCGGCTTCCGGCGTTCGATCGAACAGCAGCCCGCTCGCGTACGCGGTCACCTGGCCTACGAACGGCTTCGCAAGCGCCGTCTGCGACCCGTCGAGCGCGAGAAGCACCGCATCGGGTGCCGATTTGGCGAGCAACTTGCGCAGCGCGATCAAGCCATCCATGGCGCCATCGAAGCGGTAGTCCGATGGGGCTTTCCCGCCGGCCTGGATCCATTCGGCGGCAAACGAGACCGCGAAGCGGCGCATCAGCGGATTGTCCGAGCTCACCACGTCGACGGTCTTGGCGCCATCGGCGAGGGCACGACGCGCGATCACGCGCGCATCGCTTTCCACTGCAAGCGCCAGCGAGTAAACGTTGGGCGGAAGCGGGGTGCCGTCGTCGAACTGGTTGAGGGCAATGGTCGGACGCAGCGGCAGCCCCGAGATGGCGAGCGTCTTGAGATCGTCACGCACCAGCGGACCGACCACGACGTGCGCTCCACGCTGGTCCGCGATCTGGAACGCCCCGATCACGCCATCGAGGTTGTGGCCGATCACGATGCAGCGATCGCTCATGCCCGCGGTGGACGCGGCGGCGAGAAATCCGGCACGCACGGCGTCGGCTGCTCGCGCATACGCGGGTGTGTCGAGCGGGAGCACCAAGGCGATGTCCGGCGCCTTCGCGTCGGCGACGACCTCGGCCTGCGATGCCGCTCCCGTGGCGCTCGGCGGCGTCGCAGGTGCATCGGTCGACGGCCCTGGCGACTGGGGAGCCGCAGTGCTCGGCGCGCGCGGAGCCTCGGAAGGTATCGTCTGCGCGCTTGCCGGAGGCCATTGCGCAGAGGACAATGCCGCCGCGCCGAGCAGCAGCGGGCCGAGCAGCCTTGCAAGCCGGGCCGCACCGCGCGCGCAGCAACGGACGTTCATCGGGGATTGTCTGAAGTGGCGGCGAGCGATGGGCACGCGATGCAGGATGCTCCGGCGTTCACCGCCGCGGCGGGGTCATTATATGTGGTTGCCACACCGCTCGGTAACCTGCGCGACATCACGTTGCGTGCGCTCGACGTGTTGCGCAC
>DATKLH010000196.1:0-4006 GCA_035542515.1 Casimicrobiaceae bacterium | reverse complement strand
ATTGCGCTTCGCACGCCGGTCGTCTTCCGAAACCTTCGTGTAAGGAAGTTGCGCGGGCCGCCACTTACGGCGTCGTGGCACGCACGGGTGCGAACGAGGCGCCCAAATGAAAAGGGCAGGCCGCAGCCTGCCCTTTGTCGCCGATGACGAGGACGTTTACACGCCGTTCTTGGCGCGCAGGTCCTTGAAGTACTTGTCGAGCCACTGCGCCTGCAGGCGTTGCTGCAGTTGCGGCTTGACCTCGTCGAACGCCGGCACCTTGGCGTCGCGTACGTCCTCCACCATGATCACGTGCCAGCCGAACTGGGTCTGCACCGGCTGCGCGGTGAACTTGCCCTTGGGCGTCGCCTTCATCGCATCGCCGAACGGCTTGACGAAGCTGCTCGGCGCGTTCCAGTCGAGGTCGCCGCCGCGGTCCTTGGAGCCCGGGTCCTTGGAGCGCGCCTTGGCGAGATCCTCGAACTTCGCGCCCTTCTGCAGCTCGGAGATGATCTCCTTCGCGTCGTCTTCCTTGTCGACCAGGATGTGACGAACCTTGTATTCCTTGTCGCCGATCTGGCCCTTGATCTGCTCGTATTCCTTGCGCATGTCGGCCTCGGGGATCGGGTTCTTCTTGATCCAGTCGGCGACATAGGCGCGCACCAGCACCGTCTGCGCGGCGAGGTCCATCTGCGTCTTCATGTCGGCCGTCTTGTCGAGTCCCTGCTTGCGTGCTTCGCGTGCAAGCAGCTCGCGCGTGTTGAGCTCGTCGCGTACCGCGTTGCGCAGCTCGGGCGTGTCCTGACCGCCTTGCGCCAGGCGCTCCTTGAGCAGCAAATCGAACTGACCCGGCGTGTAGAGCGTCTTCTCGCTCGACCCCTTGGCGGCATCGCCACCCTTGGCGGCGGGGGCCTTCGCGGGCGCCGGAGCCGGCGTCTGCGCGAGGGCGGCTGTGCATGGGAGGAATGCGGCGAGCATGATGGCCGCCACGATGCTACGTTTCATGTCAGGTCCTTTCGTCAGAGGGGAATTCGTCCGGTGCATACGCGCGGATCGCAAGCGCATGGACCGGATGGGGAATCAGGTCGCCGACGCGGGCCATGACGGCACGGTGACGAGCCAGCGGGGTGAGCCCGGCGAATCGTTCGGACACGATGATCAGGGAAAAGTGCCCGCCGCCACGTGCTTCGGCATGACCGGCGTGCTCGGCGCTGTCGTCGTCGATCTGGAGGATCGTCGGCGCGAGATCGGCGAGCCGGGTCTTGAGTGTTGCAGCAGCAGTGGTCACGACGACGGCTCCGTGACGTAGCGCGCGAGCACCAGTCCCTGTCCGAGTGCGAAGAGCATGAACAATCCGATGCCGCCCCACACCTTGAAGTTCACCCAGGTGTCGGTCGGATAGTGGAAGGCGACATACCAGTTTGCCACCGCCATCGCAGCGAAGAACGCGACCCACGACCAGGTGAGCCGCGTCCAGATGGCCGGCGGCAGCTCGATGGTCTTCATGAGCGAGCTCAGGAGGTCGCGCCGGAACGCGACCTTGCCCACGGCGAGGATCACGCCGAACAGCGTGTAGAGCACTGTCGGCTTCCATTTGATGAATGTCTCGTCCTGCAGCAACAGCGTGGCGCCGCCGAATACGGTGATCACCGCGAGCGACAGCCAATGGACAGCCGAGACCTTGCCGCGCCACCAGAACCAGGCGATCTGCAGCACCGAAGCGACCATCGCGACACCCGTGGCGACCAGGATCCCCTGCCACTTGAACGCAATGAAAAAGAGCAGGAGCGGGAAGTAGTCGGCGACAATCTGCATAAACAATCGATTATACCGGATCCGGGCAGCTGCCCCTGTGTCGGTGATCCGCGGTTTGGCGGATGACGGCAGGCCGCCGTGTCCGTCCGTTGGATGGCCTCGCGGGTGTGTTACGCGCTTTGGTCCGCGGCCGATTCGCGCGCAGGCGACGCATCGGTCGGTGTGGCCATCTCTGCCGTCTCGCCCTCGAAACGCGTGTCCACCGATCGCGCGTTCATGCCCTGCTCGCCAAGCCAGCGCACCAGCTCGTCGCGATAGCCGTGCGTCACCCAGATCTCCTGCGCCTCGCTTGCCGCGATCGCGGTGTTCAGCGCGGGCCAGTCGGCATGATCGGAAAGCGCGAAGCCGCGATCGAGACTTGCACGCCGGCGCGTTCCGCGTATCGCCATCCATCCGGATGCGAAGGCGCTCGCATACGGCGCGAAGCGAAGGCACCAGCGACTGCCGCGCGCCGACGGCGGCGCGAGGATCAACGCATCCGACCATCGCGTGCCGCGCGGCGCATCGGCAACGCGCAGCGTTGAGGGCAACGCGACGCCCGCGGCACGATACGCGGCGTTGAGATTCTCCACCGCCCCGTGACAGTAGATCGGTCCGGGCAGCGCGCCACCGATCTGTGCGAGCCCGACGAGTATGCGTTGTGCCTTCCCGAATGCATAAGCGAACAGCAGGCTCGCGCGTCCGGTTGCGCGATTGTCGTTCCACCATCGCGCGATCGCATCGAGCGTCACCGCCGGTGGATCCCAGCGATAGACCGGCAGGCCGAAAGTGGATTCGGTGACGTAGGTGTCGCAACGCAGCGGCTCGAACGCGTCGCAGGTCGGATCGGGCGCGAGTTTGAAGTCGCCCGACACGACGACGACTTCGCCGCGATGCTCGATGCGAATCTGCGCGCTGCCCAGCACGTGTCCGGCCGGATGGAACGAGACATCGACCTCGCCGATGCGCAAATGCTCGCCGTAGCGCACGGTCTGCAACGTAGCATCGGGGGGCAGCCGCGCCGCGAGCACTGTGCGTCCTGCTTCGCTGCCCAGATACGCGACGCTGCCCGGACGCGCATGATCGCCGTGCGCGTGTGTGATCAGCGCCCGCTCGACCGGTCGCCAGGGGTCGATGAAAAAGCCGCCCGCGGGACAATGCAGTCCCTCGGGTGCAAGGGTCAGCAGGCGGGTCAACGGGAAAGACGCGCGATCAGGTGTCGCAGATACGGCCAGTCGAAGGCGGGACCGGGATCGGTCTTGCGATCCGGCGCGATGTCGCTGTGCCCCACGATATCACGGACCGGGTAGCGCCTTTGCAGCGCATGCACCAGGCGCGCAAGCGTGAAGTACTGCTGCGCTCGATAAGCCAGCGTGTCGGTTCCCGCGAGCTCGATGCCCACCGAGAAATCGTTGCAGCGCTCGCGACCGCGCCATGACGATTGACCGGCGTGCCACGCGCGCAGCCGGCACGCTACGAACTGCGTCAGTGCTCCGTCGCGCTGGATATAGAAGTGGGCCGATACGCGCAGGTCGGCGACCGACGCGAAATACGGATCCGCCGACGCATCGAGCCGGTTGGTGAACAGCGCTTCGACGTGCTCGGGTGCGAAGTGTCCTGGCGGCAGCGAAATGCCATGCACGACGACAAGCTCGATGGCGCAAGCAGCCGGCCGCGCGTCGCAATTGGGCGACGGGACGCGATGCGCGTGGGTCGCGTAGCCCTGCGCATCGATGGCGCAGGTACGAAGGCTGTGTCCGCGTCGGCGGGCATCGCGCACCGCGTGCTTCATGGCCGGGCCTGTCTCATCGCACGCGCGACGCAACGCGCCATTGCAGGCGAACGCGCGGTTGCGAGCGCATCATCCGCGTCGGTTGGAGCATTGCGCCGCATCGTGCAACGCAGATCGCTTCGTGGGAAGCTGGAGCCTGTATCGAATTCCCCCTCACCCCTGCCCTCTCCCCGCGGTGCGGGGAGAGGGAGTAGATAGATACCTCGCTCGCTCGTGCGGGGAGGGGTCCTTGGGCACCTCGCTCCGCTTGCGGGCGAAAGGGTGTCGCTCGATACGTCGCTCCGCTCTGGGCAGAGGGTGTCGTTGATCCTCGCCCCGCCTGTGAGGAGGTGTCGTTGATACCTCGCCCCGCCGGTGAGGAGGTGTCGTTGATAGCTCGCCTCGCCTGTGAGGAGGTAATCGTTGATCCTCGCCCCGCCTGTGAGGAGGTGTCGTTGATAC
>DATKLH010000195.1:0-3339 GCA_035542515.1 Casimicrobiaceae bacterium | reverse complement strand
CGCTCAAGCAGGCGCTGCGCAGCGCCCTCGACCTGCCCGAAGACCTCGGCATCCTGCTCGGCAACGGCTCCGACGAGATCATCCAGATGCTGACCGCTCTCGTCGCGGGTGCCGATTCGTGCGTCGTCGCGCCGGAGCCGTCGTTCGTGATGTACCGCCTCGATGCGCAGTTCGCGCGAGTGCGCTACGTCGGCGTTCCGTTGCGAGCCGACTTTTCGCTCGACGAAGACGCAATGCTCGCGGCAATCGCGACGCATCGGCCCGCGCTGGTGTGGATCGCGTATCCGAACAATCCCACCGGCAATCTGTTCGACGGCGCCGCGGTGGCGCGCATCATCGCGGCTGCGCCGGGCATCGTCGCGATCGACGAGGCGTATTACGCGTTCGCGAACCAGTCGTTCCTCGCGCGCGTGCTCGACTACCCCAACCTCATCGTGGTGCGAACGCTGTCCAAGATCGGCATGGCGGGTCTGCGGCTTGGCTATGCCGTCGCCCATCCGGCTTGGACCAACGAGATCGACAAGCTCCGCCCGCCCTACAACGTCAACGCGCTCACGCAGGCGATTGCGCCGGTGCTGCTTGCCGAGGGCGAGGTGCTGCGGGCACAGGCCGACGCCATCCTGCGCGAGCGTGCGCGCCTCGCCGAGGCGCTTGGAGAGCTGCGGCGGGTCGAAGTGTTCCCGACCCAGACCAACTTCGTGCTGGTCCGCGTGCCCGACGCGAACGCCTGGTTCGCGGCGTTGCGCGCCGCCGGCATCCTGGTCAAGAATCTGCACGCATGGCATCCGCTCCTGGAGAACTGCCTGCGCATCACCGTCGGTACGCCCGACGAGAACAACGCGCTTCTCAAAGCACTGGAACGCTACGCATGAACGCCCCCGCGGAAATCCCGCATCGCACCGCGCGCGTGGAGCGCAACACCGCCGAGACGCGCATCGCGGTCGAGCTCGATATCGATGGCACCGGTCGCACGCAACTCGATACCGGGATCGCGTTTCTCGATCACATGCTCGACCAGGTCGGGCGGCATGGCATGATGGATCTCACCCTGCGCGCGCAAGGCGACCTGCACGTCGATTCGCACCATACCGTCGAAGACATCGGCATCACATTGGGGCAGGCGGTGCGCCAGGCGGTCGGCGACAAGTCCGGCATCCGCCGCTACGGACAGGCCTACGTGCCGCTCGACGAAGCGCTCTCGCGCGTGGTCATCGACCTTTCGGGCCGGCCGGGCCTGCATTTCGAGGTGCCGTTCACGCGCGCGCTGATCGGAACTTTCGACGTCGACCTGGTGCACGAGTTCTTCCAGGGGTTCGCCAACCATGCGCTCGCCACCGTGCACGTCGACAACCTGCGCGGCGACAACGCGCATCACCAGGCGGAGACGGTCTTCAAGGCGTTCGCGCGGGCGCTGCGCATGGCGATGGAGCGCGATGCGCGCTCGAGCGGGGTGCCGTCGACGAAGGGGATGTTGTGAAAGACGGGGCTCGGGGTTAGGGACAGGGGGCTAGCGTGCCCATTCGGCTCGCTTCACGTGAGATGAAGCGCTGTTATTTGAAGTGCGAGGAAGGAATTTCTATCGTGTGTCGGCAGGTTCTGTGACCAAGGCACACTAGCCCCAAGTCCCCACCCCCCAATCCCGTTTTCTCGTCATGATCGCCGTCATCGACTACGGCATGGGCAACCTGCGCTCGGTTGCGAAGGCGCTCAGCTATGTCGCCCCCGACGCCCAGGTGGTGGTCACGCCCGATCCGGGCGTGATCCGCAGCGCCGATCGCGTCGTCCTTCCCGGCCAAAGCGCCATGCCCGACACCATGCGCTGCCTCGACGACACGGGACTGCGCGCGGTATGCCTCGAAGTGATGCGCGATCGCCCGTTCCTCGGCGTCTGCCTGGGACTGCAGATGCTGTTCGATCGCAGCGAGGAAGGGCCTACCGACTGTCTCGGAGTCTTTCCCGGAGAAGTGGTGCGTTTTCGTGACGAGGCGATGACCACGCCCACGGGCGAGCGCCTCAAGGTGCCGCACATGGGCTGGAATCGCGTGCGCCAGGACCGCGCGCATCCGCTGTGGAGGGGCATCGAAGACGACACGCGCTTCTATTTCGCGCACAGCTATCACCCGGTGCCGGCCGATCCCGAACTGACTGCCGGGAGCGCCGACTATGGAACGCGGTTTACTTGCGCCATAGCGCGGGCTAATATCTTCGCTGTGCAGTTCCACCCGGAAAAAAGCCACCGCGCCGGACTTACCCTGCTCGCGAACTTCGTCACCTGGAACGGACGATCCTGATTCGCCGACGTCCCGACGTCGGCTCCGCAACGCAATCCCCCCCGCAGCCTCTTCGCAGCTGCCATGCAGATCATTCCCGCGATCGATATCAAGGACGGCAATTGCGTTCGCCTCCGCCAGGGCGACATGCAGACATCGACGGTCTTCTCCGAGGACCCGGCTGCGATGGCGCAGCACTGGCTCGAGCAGGGCGCGCAGCGACTGCACCTCGTCGACCTCAACGGCGCGGTTGCCGGCAAGCCCAAGAACGAGCTTGCGATCCGCGAGATCGTCAGCGTGGTCGGGGACGACATTCCGATCCAGCTCGGCGGCGGCATCCGCGATCTGGATACCATCGAGCGCTATCTCGACGACGGCCTGAGCTACGTCATCATCGGCACCGCGGCGGTCAAGAACCCCGGCTTCCTGCACGACGCGTGCTATGCGTTTCCCGGGCACATCATCGTCGGGCTCGACGCGCGTGAAGGGAAGGTGGCGACCGACGGCTGGTCCAAGATGACCGGGCACGACGTGGTCGATCTCGCGAAGAAGTTCGAGGACTACGGCGTGGAGGCGATCATCTACACCGACATCGGCCGCGACGGCATGCTCACCGGTGTCAACATCGAGGCGACGGTTCGCCTCGCGCGCGAGCTGCGCATCCCGGTGATCGCGAGCGGCGGCATCGCGTCGATCGAGGACGTGCTGAACCTCCTGCCCTACGAGAACGACGGCATTATGGGCGCCATCGCGGGTCGGGCACTGTACGAGGGCAAGCTGGATTTCAAGGCGGCTCAGAAGGCGGCGGGGGCGAGCGCGACGCCGGCGGCAGACAAAGAGTGACGCACTGCCAACTGCGTAGTTGGTAGACAGTAGTTGGTCTGCCCCACGGAGCGGCGCGCGCCGTGCCAGAATCCACTGCGCGAACGGTTCTGAGGCGCGCACTATCTGCTATCTACCAGCTACGGCTTTAGCACTCGCATGGCCCTCGCCAAACGCATCATCCCCTGCCTCGACATCGCCGAAGGGCGCGTGGTCAAGGGGATCAACTTCGTCAACCTGCGCGACG
>DATKLH010000194.1:0-4113 GCA_035542515.1 Casimicrobiaceae bacterium | reverse complement strand
CGATACCCTGCCCGCGCACGTGCTCGGCGGTCACCATGCTGAAGATGCCGGCGATGTCGTCTTCGAGCATCACCTGGCCGCAGCCGACCACCTGCCCGTCGCGGAACGCGACCACTGCGCGATTGGCGAGCGGCAGCTCGGCGATCCTTTCCAGGTGCGCCGCCCGCTGCTCCACGCTCAGCCGCTGCAGCTCGGCCACGGCATCGACGAACGGACCTGCGGCGAGCGGTCGCAGCTCCACATCCGCGACGAACATGTCGGGCGGACCCGCGAGCGCGATCCCTTGCACGAGCGTAGGCTGGTAGAGGACGTAATCGCGCTTGGCGAGCGCATCATCGAGCTCGCCCGGCGCAACGAACGGCGTAATACGAAACAAGACCGGCAGCTCGCGCTCGCGATACACGCGCTCGCAATAGTCGATCTTGCGCTGCAGAGGCAGCGAAGAGCCGAAGTGCGCATTGACGCTGCGCGCGCGCTTCGCCTTGCCCGGCGATACACGCAACAGCCAGCCATCGTAGAAGAGCTGGCGCTGGGTCTGCAGGCCGTTGAGGCCCGCCTCTTCGATGCGTCTCCAGTCCATGTCAATCTCCGAGCACGCGTTGCGCGATGGCGAGCGCGAGCAGCGTGTAGGCCGCAGCGAGCAGGTCATCGAACATGACGCCGAACCCGTTCTTGAACGCGGCGTCCGCCTGGCGGATCGGCGGCGGCTTGACGATATCGAACACGCGGAACAGCACGAACGCCAGGGCCTGCCGGGCGAGGTCGGGTCCGGTGAAGAAGAGCACGAACAGGAACGCGACGGTCTCGTCGATGACGATGCTGCCGTGATCGGGCGCGCGCAGGTCGCGGCCGGTCACATGCGCCGCGATCGTGCCTGCGATCAACAACAGTGCGGTTGCGATCAGGAACACCGTATCGCTCGCATATCCGTACAGGCCCCAGGCAATCGGTAGCGCGAGCAATGTCCCGAAGGTGCCTGGCGCAAACGGGACGAGCCCAAGGCCGAACCCGAGCGCGAGCGAGTGTGCCGGATGCGCGAGCAGGAACCGCAGGTTCGGCGTCGGTACATCGGAGGCGGACGCTGCCATGTGCCTCTACTCGGCGAAATGATCGAACGCGCGCGGGAGCGCCGACAGCAGCTCGTTACCGTCGCGCACGCGAAGTCCTGGAATCGCATCGATCGCACCGATGCGACCAAGAGGCAGCGCGAGTGCCTGCGCCAAACCCGCAAGCGCGATGCGATGTCGCTGCGGCGCCGTGAAGCACAACTCATAGTCGTCGCCACCTGCCAACAGACAGCGCAGCGCGATATCGTGCGTCCGCCCTTCCAGCATCGCGTCGAGCGTGGCACTGCGCGGCAACGCCCGCACCTCGATGGTCGCCCCTACGCGTGAACACTCGAGGATGTGCCCCAGATCGCCCGTCAAGCCGTCGGAGACATCCAGCGCGGCCGATGCGATGCCGCGCAAGCGTTCGCCGAGCTCGATGCGTGGCTCCGGGCTTTCCAGTCGCCGCTGCGCATGCGCAAGATCGCCGTTCGACAATACGACTTCGCCGCTCAACGCGGCCACGGCGAGCGCCGCATCGCCCAGCGTTCCCGAGACGTACACGTCGTCGCCCGGTTGCGCGCCGCGACGCAGGATCGCGGTGCCCGTTGGGACTTCGCCGATGATGGTTACGCAGAGATTGCGCGGTCCTCGCGTGGTGTCGCCGCCGACCAACTCGACCGCATAGCGCTCGGCAAGCGCGCGGAAACCTGCCATGAACGCAGTGAGCCAGGCGTCGTCGCTGTCCGGCAGAGCGCCGGCGAGCAGCGCGAAGCGCGGCGTCGCACCCATCGCGGCGAGATCGGACAGGTTCACCGCAAGAGTCTTGTGACCGAGTCGCTGCGGATCGGTGCCAGCGAAGAAATGACGGCCTTCCACCAGCATGTCGACCGACACGACGAGCTCCGTGCCCGGCGTAGGGGCCAGGACCGCGGCGTCGTCCCCCACGCCGACACGCACGGCGGGATCGCGCGGCGGCCGCGCGAAATGACGCTCGATCAGCTCGAATTCGGAACGCGGCTTGGTCACGCCCCGATTATAGGTTCCGCGCGAGCGGCTCGACGCGACCGCTCAGGACTCGCGTTTCAACCGCGACGCCGCGATCTCGGCGCCACGCAGCTCCGGCGCGAGCTTGTCGAGCACGCCGTTCACGAACCGATGACCGTCGGTGCCGCCATACGTCTTCGCAAGCTCCACCGCTTCGTTGATCACGACACGGTAAGGAATATCGGGGCGGTTGGCGAGCTCCCACGCGCCGATCATGAGAATCGAGCGCTCGACCGGCGACAATTCCTCGGCACGTCGATCGAGCTTGGGCCGGACGTTCTCGAGCACGGCAGCGGAGTCGCGAGTCACGCCGCGCCACAGCTCGTCGAAGTACGCCTGGTCGGCGCGGGCAAAACCGGGGCTGGCGGCAAGGTCCGACCGGATCGACTCGTCGGGACTGCCCGCGAGATGGCGTTCGTACAACCCTTGCAGGACGAGCTCGCGAGCACGCCGGCGCGGCGTCGCCGCGCTCATCGCTTTTCGCCGGTCGCGTCGAACAGGTTCGCAAGCTCGAGCGCGGCGTGCACCGCGTCGGCACCCTTGTCGTTCATGCGCGCTTGCGCCTGCGCATCCGTATCGCAAGTCAGGATGCCGTTCCCGATGGGTATGCCGAACTCGAGCGCCACGCTCGAGACACCCGCCGCGGACTCGTTGGCAACGATCTCGAAATGGTAGGTCTCCCCGCGGATCACCGCCCCGAGCGCGACCAGCGCGTCGAAGCGACGCGTCAGCGCGAGCCGTTGCAGCGCCAGGGGAATCTCGAGCGCGCCCGCGACGCTCAGCAGCGTGACGTTGTCCTCGGGCACGCCGGCTTCGCGCAACGCACGCAACGCACTGGCGAGCAATCCGTCGCAGATCTCCGGATTGAAGCGTGCAACGACGATGCCGACACGGCGCTTGTCGTTGTGCGCGATCGGATCGATGCGTCGTATGGGCATGACGTGGCTGGCTGGCGCGACCGCGGCGGGGGTAACTTTAAGCGTCGTCGTGCAACGACCGGCGCTTACGTCTCGTTGGCGCGTGCCACGCGCGCCTGCGGCGGATCCTCGTAGCCGGTGACTTCGAGATCGAAGCCCGCCATGCTCGGCATCTTGCGCGGCTTGGCGAGCAGGCGCATGCGTCCCACGTTCAGGTCGCGCAGGATCTGCGCGCCGATGCCGTAGTTGCGCAGGTCGACCTTGCTGCTGGGTGGCGGCGCATCGGCAAGCGCGCGTTCGCGCAGCTCCGCGCTCGACTCGGGTCGATGCAGCAGGACCACCACGCCACGACCGTTTTGCGCAATCGTGGTCAGCGCATCGTTGATCGTCCACGAATGCGTCTCGCTGCGCACGTCGAGCAGGTCCATCACCGACAACGGTTCGTGCACGCGCACCAGCGTCTCGGCATCCGGCGCGATCGGGCCGCGAACCAGCGCAAGGTGCGTGGCATCGGAAATCTTCTCCCGATAGACCACCAGCCGGAACGATCCCGCCGAAGTGGAGACCGGACGCTCGGCGACGCGTTCCACGATTCGCTCGGTGCGACTGCGGTAGTGGATGAGATCGGTGATCGCGCCGATCTTCAGCCCGTGCTCGCGCGCGAAGATCTCGAGGTCGGGCATGCGCGCCATGGTCCCGTCGTCCTTCATGATCTCGCAGAGCACGGCGGAGGACGAGTGGCCCGCGAGGCGTGCCAGATCGCAGCACGCCTCGGTGTGCCCGGCCCGGTAGAGAACGCCGCCCGGCTGCGCGACGAGCGGAAAGATGTGGCCAGGTTGCACCAGGTCTTCGGGCTTGGCATTGGGTGCCGCCGCGACGCGCACGGTATGGGCGCGATCGGCCGCGGAAATGCCGGTCGTCACGCCGCTCGCGGCTTCGATGGATACGGTGAAGTTGGTGCCGTGCACCGAGCGGTTGACCGGGGTCATCGGCGCGAGCTCGAGCTGCTTCGCGCGCTCGACGGTGATCGGCATGCAGATCAGGCCACGTCCGTAGCGCGCCATGAAGTTGATCAGGTCGGCGGTGACGCAGTCGGCCGCGAA
>DATKLH010000193.1:0-15305 GCA_035542515.1 Casimicrobiaceae bacterium | reverse complement strand
GTCGGTCGCGGCAGCAAGCACGATCCGCAGTTCGCTGTGATGATCGAGCGCGCGATCGACTTCTGCAAACCGGTGCGCATCGGCGTCAACTGGGGAAGCCTCGACCAGGACCTGCTCGCATCGATGATGGACGAGAACGCGCGTGCTACCGAGCCGCTCGAGGCGGGACTGGTGGTTCGCAAGGCGCTGGTCGCATCGGCGTTGCGCAGCGCGCAGTTCGCCGAAGCGCTCGGGTTGCCCGGCGATCGCATCATCCTCGCGTGCAAGGTCTCGAATGTCCAAGACCTGATCGCCGTGTACAGCGACCTTGCCGCGCAATGCGACTACCCGTTGCACCTGGGACTCACCGAAGCGGGCATGGGCAGCAAGGGCATCGTCGCGTCGACCGCCGCGCTCGCCGTGCTTCTGCAACGCGGCATCGGCGACACGATTCGCATTTCGCTCACGCCCGAGCCCAACGGCGATCGCACGCGTGAAGTGATCGTCGCGCAGGAGATCCTGCAGACGATGGGCTTGCGCTCGTTCACGCCGCTGGTGAGTGCCTGTCCCGGTTGCGGCCGAACCACGAGCTCGTATTTCCAGGAGCTCGCCGACAAGATCCAGCTCTGGCTGCGCAGCCAGATGCCGGTGTGGCGTGCGCGTTATCCCGGCGTGGAGAACATGAGCGTCGCGGTGATGGGCTGCGTGGTCAACGGCCCGGGCGAATCGAAGATGGCCAACGTCGGCATCAGCCTTCCGGGTACCGGCGAAGTCCCCGTCGCCCCCGTGTTCGTGGACGGCCAGAAGACCGTGACCCTCAAGGGCGATCGCATCGCCGAAGAGTTCCAGCAGCTCGTCGACGATTACGTGCGGGCGACCTACGGCGGCGAGCCGGCTGCCGCACACCTGCGTCCGGAAAAGAAGTCGATCGGCATCCGATCCGTCTAGGGCCGGTCATGGCCCGGTATTACGCGCTGATTCCCGCAGCCGGCACCGGGAGCCGCTTCGGCGCAGCCACCCCCAAGCAGTACGCGCGCATCGATGGCAAGGCGGTGCTGCAGCACGCGATCGAGCGTCTCGCGCTCGGCTTGCCGTTGCAACGCATCTATGTCGCACTGTCGCCCGACGACGGGTGGTTCGATCGCGAGATCGCTCCGCGCGACGATGTCACGGTCCTGCGTTGCGGTGGCGCAATGCGCGCTCAGACTGTCGCCAACGCGCTCACGGCGCTGCAAGGCGTCGACGACGAGGACTGGATCGCGGTGCACGACGCGGTGCGACCCTGCATCGATGCCGACTCGCTGCGTCGTCTCCAGCGCGAGCTCGCCGACGATCCCATCGGAGGGTTGCTTGCCGTGCCCGTCGCCGCAACACTCAAGCGTGGCGATGCGCAGGGCCGCAGCGTGCGCACCGAACCGCGCGAGGGTTTGTGGCTCGCGCAAACGCCGCAGATGTTTCGCTATCGCGTGCTGCGCGACGCGTTCTCCCGTAACGGATTCGAGCAGTCGACCGACGAGGCGCAGGCGGTCGAATCGCTCGGTGCGCATCCGCGGTTGGTGATGGGCAATGCCGCGAACCTCAAGATCACCTATCCCGACGACCTGCGCCTTGCCGGGCTCATCCTCGCAACGCTCGCGCAAGAGCGTTAGCGCAGGTTGAATCGCGGGCGGCAGCTCGCTATCATCGTTGCCTGACTGGCGGGGATGTTGCAGACTCCCCGCGAAAGACTCCCTCGGGCGTCCAAGCTCTGCTCCTCGACCCGGCGCGAACGCCGTGCGGGAGATCATCCATGGACGCCAGTTCCACGCTGCTGCATCGCCTGGACGACCTCGTGCACGCGCATACCGCTCGCACGATATGCAGCGTTCTGATCGCGCGGGCTGCATTGCTCGCGTTGCCATTCCTTGAAGAGCACGCCGTGGCGCAGACGATGCGGGCCCAGCCCGGCAGCGTGACAATGTTCGGCGATCTCGATTTCGGCACGACGCGAGCCAGATGAGCGCGTCCACCGTACCGGCGCTGCTGTGCGCGCGCGGGCTGCGTGCTTTCGCCGACGGCCTGATCAGCCTCGTTCTGCCGCTGTATCTCATCGGCCTGGGTCTGACGCCATTTCAGGTCGGTGTCATCGCCACCGGCACGCTGCTCGGATCGGGCGCGTTGACACTGCTCGTTGGAGTGTACGGACAACGGTATCGCCACCGCTCCGCGCTGCTCGCAGCCGCGGTGTTGATGGTGCTCACGGGAATCGCATTCGCAACCTTCGATGGATTCGGCCCGCTGCTGCTGATCGCCGTGATCGGAACGCTCAATCCATCCAGCGGCGATGTCAGCGTGTTCCTGCCGCTCGAGCAGGCAGTGCTTGCCCAATCGGTGAGCGATCGCAAGCGCACGTCGATCTTCGCGCGCTACAGCCTGGTCGGTGCGTTGCTGGGAGCGCTCGGAGCGCTCGCAGCGGGATTGCCCGCGCTGATCGCGCAACGCTGGCAGCTCGACCTGCAGAGCACCTACCGCGCAATGTTCTTGGTCTACGCGTTGCTCGGCCTGGCCGCCGGCGCGATCTACCGGTCTCTGCCGAAGGAACGCAGCGTTCCGACCGAAAAGGTTGCCGCGCCGCTGCATCGCTCCCGGAGGATCGTCTACACGCTTGCCGCGCTGTTCAGCCTCGATGCGTTTGCCGGCGGGTTCCTGGTGCAATCGCTGCTCGCGCTATGGCTGTTCCAGAGATTCGACCTTTCCATCGCGGTGGCCGGATCGATCTTCTTCTGGACCGGCGTGCTGTCGGCGCTGTCGTACATTGTCGCCTCGCGCATCGCCGAACGCATCGGGCTGGTCAACACCATGGTCTTCACGCACTTGCCGTCGAGCATCCTGCTGATCCTGACCCCGTTCGCGCCGACGCTCGCCTGGGTGATCGTGCTACTGCTCGCGCGCAGCGCGTTGTCGCAGATGGACGTCCCGACGCGCAACTCCTACGTGATGGCGATCGTGGATGACGACGAGCGCGTCGCCGCGGCAAGCATCACGTCGGTGCCGCGCAGCCTCGCCTCGGCGCTGAGCCCACTCTGCGCGGGGTGGCTGCTCGGCCTGTCGAGCTTCGGCTGGCCACTGATCGTGGCGGGCGTGCTCAAGATCCTCTACGATCTGGTGCTGCTCGCCATGTTCCGCACGGTGCGTCCTCCCGAGGAGATGGCCGTTCGGCCCCGGTCTTCCTAGCCGCTATTGACGAACACCCCGTCGGCTTTGGCACAATCAGGGTCCATAGCACGTCGGCGTGGTAGCAGAACCATCGCCGCCGCTCGGTGTCCGTGCTGTAACGCCACCCCACTTCTCCATCATGCCCCCTGCGAACGCGGTTCCCGCCCGGCGTCGGTTCCTAGCGCTAGCGGTGGCCTGCATCGCCAGCGCAGAGCGCGTCGCCCATGCGCAAGGTGACGTCGATCCTGCGGTGATGCGCATCAAGACCTTCTACGACGCGTTGCTGGGTACGATGAAGCAGGCGAACGAGCTCGGCATCAAGGGACGCTACGACAAGCTCGCGCCGGTGATCCGCAACACCTACGATCTGCCGGCGATGACGCGCATTGCGGTCGGACCCGAGTGGAACAGCATTCCACCGGACAAGCAACGCGAGCTGGTCGACGCGTTTTCCGACATGACGATCGCCACGTATGCGAACCGCTTCGACGGCTATTCGGGCGAGCGTTTCGAGGTCGATCCGACGCCGGAGACGCGGCCCACCGGACGCATCGTGAAGACGACGCTGCGGCCCACCAGCGGTGCTCCGGTCAGCCTGAATTACCTGATGCGCGGATCCGGTGACAACTGGAAGATCGTCGACGTTTATCTCACTGGAACCATCAGCGAGCTGGCCACACGCCGTGCCGAGTTCGCCGCGCTGCTCAAGCTCGGCGGCCCGGACGCGCTGCTTGCATCGCTCAAGCAGCAGGCGGCGAAGGAGATGCAGGGGACGCCGGCGGGGAAATAGCGCGGGATCGGCGCCGCCACTCATCGGAACGCGGAGCGGGCCGTATTCACGCCGTTTCGACAGGTTGTCTGCCCCTCACGCCGACGCTCTCCCCGTACGCGGGGCGAGGGAGAGTGCGCCGAGTTTCACTTGGGGAAGGTGTCCGGACTGCACGTGCCGGAGTACCCCGAGCTCGACGCGGCAACGCGGTTACTTCTGCGGTCCGACCGTAGCGGCAGGCGGCGTGGAGTTTTCGGGCACGCCAGGGTTCTGCGTCGCGCCGGGGTCTTCGAGCTCGACCGGTTCTTCCTTGGTCGCGCGCGCTTCGCGCAACTGGGCGCGCCGGTACTGCCGCCAGATGCTGCGCAGGTGCGAGTAGTAGTCGAGCGCGCTCGCCTTCATCTCGTCGAGCGTTTCGATGTTGCGCGCACGCAAGTCGATGCCGTCGACGATACCGAGTCCAAGCGCGACGTCCTGTTCCACGTGAGTGTCGAACACGTGCGAGTTCTGGAACACGATGCTCGGCGGCGTCGTGTACGAATCGACCGCGAGACCGAAGGTATCGCGCACGTTCGAGGGCCCGAAGAACAGCAGCACCACGTAGGGTCCGTCGTCGAAACCCCAGGTGTAGAGCGTCTGGCCGAAATCGCCCGTCTGGCGTGGCAGGTTGTGCCCGCTCGCCGGATCCCACAAACCGGCGATGCCGAGGGTGGTGTTCGTCACGAAACGCCAGAATGTAATCGTCGCGGCATTGAAACGACCCTGCAGAACGTCGTTCCCCCAGATGCGCGGCTCCGATAGGTTGTCCATGAAGTTGCGAAAACGATCGCGGAAGAACTGCGGCACGATGTCGCGATACGCCTTGGCGACCGGACGAATGATGGCGTCGTCGAGGGCAGTATTCACGTCGAGAACCTTGCGGTTCAGGCCCTCCCAGGGATCGTCGCTGTCCTGCGCTTGCTGTGGCGTGGTTGCGCAGCCGCTCAGGGCCACCAACAGCAATGCAACCGCCCATGACCTGCAGCGATCGCACAGCCGGGCCCCGGGACGCAACCGGAGGATAATCGGGGCGTGGACTCTTTGCTGCCAAGCTTCCTCGACGGTGCGGCGCTCGCCTGCTTCGCGGTTGCGCTGGCCGGGTGCATCCATGCGCTGGGCGCTGCATGGCTCGTATCGCGGCGGGGCGTAGCGCCGGTCGCCGCAGCGCTCGGCCAGGCCCCCGGTGTGACGCTGCTGAAGCCGCTGCACGGGGCGGAGGACGGCCTTTTCGAACATCTTGCGAGCCTTTGCGCTCAATCGTACATGGGCCCGGTGCAGATGCTGTGCGGCGTGCAGGATCCGGCCGATACGGCGATCGCGATCGTCGAGCGTTTGAAGAGTTCGCATCCTGATCTCGCGATTGAGTTGATCGTCAGTGCGCCGGCGCATGTGCGCAACCCGAAGATCGCCAACCTCGCCGGAATGCAGGCGCACGTAGCGCACGATATCATCGTGGTGTCCGACAGCGACATCGCGGTCCCGCATGATTATCTCGCACGCACCGTTGCGCTGCTGGAAAAGCCGGGGACCGGCGTGGTGACGTGGCTCTATCGCGGTGTACCGCGCGGCAGGATCTGGGCACGCTTTGGCGCAGCAGCGATCAACCATCAGTTCCTCCCCAACGTCCTGATCGGCTTGCGGCTGCGTCTTGCGCAACCCTGCTTCGGTTCCACGCTCGCGTTGCGGCGCGACACGCTCGAGTCGATCGGTGGGTTCGGCGCCTTCGCGGCATGCCTTGCCGACGATTATGCAATCGGCGCGGCGGTGCGGGCCCTGGGCTTGCGCGTCGCGATCGCCGATGATCTGGTCGATCACGCCTGTTGCGAGCGCGATGTGCAAGAATGGTTCCGCCACGAGCTGCGCTGGGCGCGCACCATCCGCGGTATCGATCCAGCGGGGTACGCGGCATCGGCTGTCACGCACCCGCTGCCGTTCGTGCTGGCAGGCGCGCTGCTGCAAGGCTGCGCGTGGCCTGCGCTTGCGATGCTCGTTCTGGTTCTCGTGTGTCGCGGCGTGCTCGTCGTGCAGGCGGATCGCCTCACCGCGTCGCGCTCGGCGCTTTGGCTGGCGCCTGTACGCGAGATCATGTCGTTCGCCGTGTTCATGGCCGCTTTCTTCGTGGGCGCCGTCAGCTGGCGCGGGCAACGCTACGACGTTCATGCGGACGGCACGCTGCAACCTTCGGGAAGGCCGACAAGATGATGCGAACGCTGTTCCTCCAGGCTCCTTCGTACGACGGATTCGACGGCGGCGCCGGCTCGCGCTACCAGGCGCGCCGCGAGATCCGTTCGTTCTGGTATCCGACCTGGCTCGCCCAGCCCGCAGCCCTCGTCGACAACAGCAAGCTCGTTGACGCGCCGCCGCATCGCCAGGGGCTGGCCGACGTGGTTGCCATGGCACGCGATTTCGACCTCGCCGTGCTGCACACCTCCACGCCGTCGTTCGGTTCCGACGTCAGGACCATCAAGGCGCTCAAGGACGCGAATCCCGGGCTCAGGGCGGGACTGATCGGCGCGAAGGTCGCGGTCGATCCGAGCGGCAGCTTGAGCGCGAGCAATGCCATCGATTTCGTCGCCGGCAACGAGTTCGATTTCACGATCAAGGAGGTCGCCGAAGGTCGCCCCTGGGACGCGATCGCGGGACTCTCGTATCGCAACGAGGCTGGCCGCATCGTGCACAACGATCCGCGTCCGGTGCTCGAGAACATGGATGCGCTGCCGTTCGTCACGCCGGTGTACAAGCGCGACCTGACCATCGAGAACTACTTCATCGGCTACCTGCAGCATCCCTACATCTCGCTTTACACCGGACGCGGATGCAAGTCGCGCTGCACGTTCTGCCTGTGGCCGCAGACCGTCGGCGGACATCGCTACCGCACGCGCAGCGTGGGCCACGTGATCGAGGAGATCGCCTGGGCACGCGCGGCGTTCCCGCAGGTCAAGGAATTCTTTTTCGACGACGACACCTTCACCGACGACCTCAAGCGCACCGAGGCGATCGCACGCGAGTTGGGCAAACTCGGCGTCACATGGTCGTGCAACGCCAAGGCGAACGTGCCGCGCGAGACCTTGCAGGTGATGCGCGACAACGGATTGCGCCTGCTGCTGGTGGGCTACGAGACGGGCAACCAGCAGATCCTGTTCAACATCAAGAAGGGCATGCGCGTGGAGTTCGCGCGGCGCTTCACCAAGGATTGCCACGATCTCGGCATCACCATCCACGGCACGTTCATTCTCGGCCTGCCGGGCGAGACCAAGGAGACCATCGAGGAGACCATCCGCTTCGCCACCGAGATCAATCCGCACACGATCCAGGTGTCGCTCGCGGCTCCCTATCCCGGTACATTCCTGCATCGCCAGGCGCTCGAAAAAGGCTGGCTCGACAACGCCAACGCCGAGCTGGTCGACGAGCACGGCGTGCAGATCGCGCCGCTGCACTATCCGCATCTTTCGCACTCGGAGATCTTCGACTCGGTCGAGACGTTCTATCGACGCTTCTATTTCCGCAGCGGCAAGATCGCGTCGATCGTCGGCGAAATGGTACGCAGCCCGACGATGATGAAGCGCCGGCTGCGCGAGGGCATCGAGTTCTTCCAGTTCCTGCGCGAGCGGCGGCAGACTTCGGTGCGCGCGTAGCCAAGCGGGCTGCAGTTTAGCGACTCGGCGTGTTAGCGTGCGCTTGGCGGGCGCCTGCGCGACTCGCATAAACGCTGCGCCGGCCTAACAAGATGCTTTGCGCCACGTTGACCTGCACGCTCGGGCACGCGACGCCTATCACGCATCCGTCATTCCGGCGAAAGCCGGAATCCAGCGACTTTCATAGTACAAATGTCACTGGCTCTCGGCCATCGCGGGGACGACGAGCTTCCTTTTGCTTGCACCCGGGTCATGACGCACAGTAGCACCGTCTTGACGCACGACACTTAGCCCATGAAATATGCCGGCACCCTGCTCGCGCTCGCCGGTATCGCCCTGGCGATCGTCCTGTTCGCTCAGCAGGACCTCGACGCGATCGGGTCGCTGCTGATCGTCGCGGGACCCGGCCTGGTGCTCGCCGCGCTGTTCCACATCGTGCGGCTGCCGGTCAGCGCATCGGCGTGGCGAATCCTGTTTCCCGCCGCGGTGCGGCGCAGCGTCGCGTCGATGACGTTCGTGAACTGGGTACGCGAGTCCGTGAACACGTTGCTGCCCGTCGCGCGAGTCGGCGGCGAGGTCGCGGCGTATCGCATCCTGCGAGGCATGGACATGCCGGGGACCGTTGCGGCCTCGACGCTCATCGCCGACATGACCATTTCGTTGCTCAGCCAGTCGATCTTCACGCTGGTCGGCGTCGCGCTGCTCATCACGCGCGCGAGCGGTTCGTCGTTGGCCACGACCGTCGCGGTTACCGCCGCCCTCGCGATCCCGTTGGTGGTCGCTTTCATTTTCGTTCAACGCGCAGGCGCACTGGGCGCGCTGGCGCGGTTCGGTGATCGGCTGCTGCGTGGGCGCCTGGGACGGATCGTGGGCGCATTGGAACAGGTCGACGAGGCGCTTCTCGCGATCTATCGTCGACCGCGCGCCTTGATCGCGTGCCTGTTCACCCAGCTCGCCGCATGGACGCTCGGTGCAGGCGAGATATGGCTCGCGTTGTACTTCCTCGGCGACCGCGTGTCGGTGCTCGATGCGGTGATCATCGAGGCGCTCATCCAGGCGATCAGCAGCATGGCATTCATCGTCCCTGGCGCATTGGGTGTCCAGGAGGGCGCTTTCCTGGTGCTCGGCAACGCGCTGGGCATCGACGCGACCACCTCGCTCGCGCTTGCAACCGCGCGTCGCGTGCGCGACGCGATCATGTTCTTTCCCGGATTGCTCGCCTGGCATCGCATCGAGCAACGCATGCGCGGCGCGGGCGACGCGCAAGTGCGCCCATCCGACTAGGGAATCGTTGTTCGCTGCAGGTCGCGCCGACGATAAGCTGGCATTATGGGTACCCGAGAAAAAGCGATATGGCGCCTCGGGCCCCGCTGTTAACCTTTCCGGGCGATCCGCGCTCGGGCACACTACCAGACGACATAGGCGGCGCGACCGCGCGCGCGAGTGCCCGGCGGTAGCGCCGGATTTTGCTTTGCATGTGCATCCACGCGCGCGCCGTGAGATGGAACTATGAAGCCAGCCGCTGCACAGGCAAAGGAGCTGTGCGGATGGGACATGGAACGCCTGACCTCCTCGATGCCCTGGGTCCACCGATTCGCCGCGCAGTCGAGCCTGCGCGTCGCGACGGCGAGTCCGCCGCGCATGGTTGAGAAGGCGCGCGAGGCGCGCGGCGCACGGCTCGTCCTCGCGGGACTAACCAAGCATTATCCCAACCACGTCGCTGTGCGCTCGCTCGACCTCGAAGTCGAAGCGGGGGAGTTCCTCACGCTGCTCGGCCCGAGCGGCTCCGGCAAGACCACGACGCTGATGATGGTCGCGGGCTTCACACCTCCCACCGGCGGCGACATCCTGCTCGGCGGACGCTCGATCGCGATGCTTGCACCAGAGAAGCGCAACATCGGCGTCGTGTTCCAGAACTACGCACTGTTTCCGCACATGAACGTTGCGGACAACGTCGGCTTTCCGCTCCGGATGCGCGGCGTCGCGCGCGCAACCATCGACGACAAGGTGAAGGCTGCCATGCGGCTGGTGCGGCTCGAAGGCCTGGAACGTCGGATGCCGCGCGAGCTGTCGGGCGGTCAGCAACAGCGCGTCGCGCTCGCGCGTGCGCTGGTGTTCGATCCGGACCTGCTGCTGATGGACGAGCCGCTGGGCGCGCTCGACAAGAACCTGCGCGAGCAGATGCAGTTCGAGTTGAAGCGCCTGCACGGCGAGGTCGGCGTCACCGTCGTGTACGTGACGCACGACCAGGAAGAGGCGCTCACCATGTCCGACCGCGTCGCGCTCATGAACCAGGGCGTCATCGAGCAGCTCGGTCCGGCACGCGAGCTCTATGAGCGACCGGTGAACCGCTTCGTCGCCGAGTTCATCGGCGAATCCAACGTCATCGAAGGAACGCTGGCGGATGCCGGCGTCTTCGTCGCGCGCAGCGGTGCCCGTTTCGCCGCAGCTGCAGACAGCGATTTGCGAAGCGGCGATGCCGCCATCCTGGTCGCGAGACCCGAGAAGTTCTCGTTCACCGCGCCGTCGGCGGGAGAGCAGGGACTACCGGGCCGCGTGACGCAGCACGTGTATGTCGGCGATTTCATGCGTTATCGCATCGACGTTCTGGGCGGCCTGAGCCTGACCGTCAAGGTCCAGAACCACCGGAGTGCCGTGACGCCCCGCGAGGGCGAGGAGGTGCAGGTGTTCCTCGACCCGCGCGACGCACGGATTTTGCGCAATCCAAGTGAAGGGAGTACACGATGAACAGACGTGACATCCTGAAGGGCGCGGGCGTCGCGACCGCGGCGGCGTTGACGGGGCCGTTTTTCCACATTCGACCGGCGCGCGCCGATAAGGGCGAGCTGGTCGTGGTGAGCTGGGGTGGCGACTACGACACGGCCTTGCGCGAGCATGTGTTCCCCGCCTTCGAAAAAGCTACCGGGTACAGCCTCAAGCTCGACGCACCTCCGGAAACGGCGAAGGTGAAGGCGATGGTTCAAAGCGGGAACGTGAGCTGGGACGTGATCATGACCGACACGCCCGCCGTTCAGGCACTTTTGAAGGACAACCTGCTCGAGCCGATCGATTACGCGGCGGTCGATTCCGCCAAACTCGGACGCATCCCCAAGGAGCTGCAACAGCGCTACGCGCTGGGCCAGCGGATCTATTCGTTCAACATCGTCTACAACACCAACCTGATGCCCAAGAGCAAGCATCCGCGCAACTGGGCTGAAGTGTGGGACGGCAAAGCGTTTCCGGGCGGTCGCACGTTCAACTTCCAGGGCGGCATCGCGCCGCAGCTCGAAGCGGCACTGCTCGCCGACGGTGTTCCGCTCGACAAGCTCTACCCGCTCGACATCGAGCGCGCATGGCGCGCGATGGACCGGCTGCGGCCGCTCGTGACCAAGTGGTACACCTCGCACGCGCAAGCGATCCAGCTCCTGAGCGCCGGCGAGGTTGCCGTCGGCAACACGATCGGACCGCGCGGCATCTCGGCGAAGAAGGCGGGCGCGCCGGTCGACGTCGATTACAACCAGGGCAAGCTCGCGTCCGACAACTGGTGCCTGGTGAAGGGCGTGCGCAACAAGAAGGTCGCGATGGAATTCATCAACATGGCGCTCGACCCGAAGGTACAGGCCCAGATCGCGCAGAAAGTGCCCTACGGCCCGAGCAACACCGGCGCCTTCGAGTTCCTGTCACCGCAGGAGGCCGCCGACCTCGCCACCTCGCCGGAGAACATCAAGAACCAGTTCTGGTGGAACACCGACTGGTGGAGCACGCCCGGCCCCGACGGCAAGACGCCGCGCGAGAGCCAGGGCGAGCGCTTCACCAAGTGGATGCTCAACACCTGAGCAGAACCACGACATCGCGGGCGGGCGATCATGAGCGTATGCACATGTGGGATTGAGCGGAACGCATGCGACGTGTCGTCGTCCCCGCGCAGGCGCGGACCCAGTGACGTCGGTCGATTCATGCCGATGCAGACCAAGTCACCGGGTTCCGCTTGCGCGCCAACGGCGGATGCGGGAAGTTGGCATCGCCGCTCGCTTGCTCCGTTGAGACATCACGTCTGACGCTCGTGCAGAGCACCCGCTTCTGGCGATCACGCGAAGGCGCATTGGTCCTGCCGGCGCTGCTTTTCTACCTGCTCGTCTACGTCTATCCGCTTGCCCGCATCGCCGGCTGGAGTCTGTTCGATCCGGACTTCACGCTCAAGTTCTACCGCGAGGCGCTCGCCGAGCCGGCGTACTTCAAGGCTCTGCGCAACACGCTCGAAATCAGTGTGCTGGTGACGCTGATCGCGCTCGCCCTCGGCTATCCGCTCGCCTACCTGATGACGACGACGTCGGCGCGTGCGCGTCGGGTCCTGACCGTCCTCATCCTGATTCCGTTCTGGACCAGCGTGCTAGTGCGCACCTTCGCCTGGCTGGTCATCCTGGGCCAGAACGGACTGGTGAATCGCTCGCTCGTCGCCCTCGGATGGTTCGATGCGCCCCACAAGCTGCTGTTCAACATGTTCGGCGTGCAGGTTGGCATGGTGCAGGTGCTGCTGCCATTCATGGTGTTTCCGCTGTATGGGGTCATGTCGCGCATCGACATGAACATCGTGCGCGTGGCGCGCAGCCTCGGCGCGGCGCCGTACAAGGTATTCGTCCATGTCTTCCTGCCGCTGAGCCTGCCCGGCGTTGCGGCCGGATGCATCCTGGTGTTCCTGCTCGCGATCGGCTTCTACGTGACGCCCGCGCTGCTCGGGGGGCCGGGACAGATCACGCTCGCGACCATGATCGACATGATGATCACGACGTTCCTCAACTTCGGCTTCGCGGCGACGCTGGGAATCATCCTGCTGGTCGTCGTGGCAGGCATCTTCGCGCTGGTCAGCGCGGTGATGGGAGTCAATCGCATCGTGGGCGGGGAATCGGCATGAGCGCCGGTCGCATCGCCCTGTGGCTGCTCGCCGGGTTGCTGATGGTGTTTCTCATCGCACCCATCGTAGTCATCGTGATCACCTCGTTCAACGCGACGCCATACATGGAGTTTCCACCACGGACCGTTTCGCTGCGCTGGTACCTCAACTTCTTCACCTCGCCGCATTGGTACCAGACCGCGCTGTTGAGCCTGCGCGTCGCGGTGTTCACGATGATCGTCGCCACCGTACTCGGAACCGCGGCTGCCATCGGCATCGTGCGCGGACGCTTCCCGGGTCGGCGCACGCTCGAGGCATTCTTCGTGTCGCCCATGGTGGTGCCGATCGTGGTCATCGCGCTCGGCTTCTACTTCCTGTTCTCGGGCTACCGTCTGCTCAACACTTCACTCGCCCTGTTCCTGGGCCATACGGTAATCGCCACGCCGCTGGTCGTCGTCATCGTGCGCGCCGCACTGCAGACGACCAATCCCGCCATGGAATTCGCCGCGCGTAGCCTCGGCGCGGACTTCTGGCGATCGCTGTGGTACGTGACCCTTCCGTCGGTCAAGGCAGCGATCGGATCGGCGGCCGCGTTCGCGTTCCTTGTCTCGTTCGACGACGTCGTGATCGCCATCTTCGTGGCCGGCCCCGATTCGACCACGCTCCCCAAGCGCATGTGGGAGACGATCCGCTTCGAGATCGATCCGACGCTGACGGCCATCTCGTCGCTGCTCACCATGCTCGCGATCATCGTGCTACTCGCGGTGGAGCTCCTGCGTCGCTCGAGCGCGTCGGATCGAATCGAATCCTGAAGAAAGCCCTGCGCATGGACCTTCTGATCACCGACGGGCTGGTCATGACCTGCGACGCCGAGCGGCGAATCATCGATCGCGGTGCGGTCGCCGTGCGCGGCAATCGCATCGCAGGCGTGGGCGACAGCCGCGAGCTCGAAGCGTCCAACCCCGATCTGGAACGACGATCGGCGCGCGGCCTTGCCATCCTCCCCGGCTTCATCAACGCGCACACGCACACCGCTCTCACGATCCTGCGCGCGAGCATCGAGGACTTCGACGGCGACGTCATCTACGGGTACATGTCGCCGGTGTCGTATGCGATGAACGCCGAGGAACGTTCGGTGATGGTCAGGCTAGGCTGCCTGGAAGCCCTGCGTTCGGGGTGCACAACGCTGGTCGATCCGTTCCGACACGTGCCGACCTATGGCAAGGCCATGGCCGCGACGGGTTTGCGGCTGTGGCTGTCGGAGAACTGCGCAGACATTAATACGCTGCGGATCCGCCTGGGCGATTACGCCGAGGATCGCGCATTCGGGCAGGTCTTTCTCGATCGCACCATCGAGATGATCGAGACGCTGCACGATACGCACGACGGACGCGTGCGCTGCCAGATCGCAGCGCATGCGCCCGACAACTGCTCGCCGTGGATGCTGCAGCAGTTGCGCACGCTGGCGGACCGCTATGGGCTGACCCGCACCGTGCACCTCGCCCAAAGCCTGCAGGAGGTCCGCGTCGTTCGCGAGGCGCGCGGGATGACGCCGGCGGAGTATCTCGACAGTCAGGGTTGGCTGGCGCCCGACCTGGTCGGCGCGCACTGGACCTTCTGCACGCCATCCGACATCGACTTGCTGGCGCGGCGCGGTGTGCAGATGGTGCACTGCCCGGCCAACTCGTCGCGGCGCGGGCCCCATCGCGTGCTCATCGGAGCGATCCAGGATGCCGGCGTGAACATCGCGCTGGGCACCGACAACATGACCGAGGACATCTTCCACGCGATGAAGATCGGCCTGATCCTCCATCGCGGCGCCCGCGGACGCGAGCGTGAAGGCGGCGTCGATCCCCACCCGCAGGCGCTGCTCGACGGCATCACGCGCAACGCCGCCCGGTCGGTCGGTGCGGAAGCCGAGATCGGTTCCATCGAGGCTGGCAAGAAAGCCGATCTCACGCTCATTGACCTCAACGTTCCAGCGATGCGACCTCTGATCAATCCGGTGTCGTGCCTGGTGCATTACGGTCATCCCGGCATCGTTCACAGCGTGATGGTGGACGGCACGTTCCTCTTGTACGACCGTAAGGTCCTCGCGTTCGACGAGGCATTGCTTCTGCAGGAAGCCCAGTCGGTCGCAAAGCGCGTCTGGACGCGAATGCTCGCGGACAACCCCGACATCCCGCCGCCGCCGGGCGGGTTGACCTGGCACGATGCCTGAACCGCTTGCGCGCAAAGGCAATCCACCGCTTGGAAACTGCAGCACTTCGAAAGGATCACGCGACATGACGTTCTCGATCGTCGGACTTTGCCGGCGCACCGGACAATTCGGCTGCGCGCTTTCCACTTCGAGCATGGCGGCCGGCGGCCGCGCTCCGTTTGTAGGTCCGGGCATCGGCGTCGTTCTCTCCCAGGCGCGCTCCGATCCGCGGCTTGGCGTGCTCGGCTTGAAGTCCCTCGAGGCGGGTCGCTCGGCGAGCGAGGCGTTATCGGACATGATCGCGTCGACGCCGCTCACCGCGTGGCGCCAGCTCGCCGTGCTCGATCGACATGGCGGCGTAGCATCGTTCACCGGCGAGAAGTGCACCGACGCAAAGGGCGCGCAGCATGGTGATGCGGCCATCGCATTGGGCAACGGCCTTGCGAACGCAACGGTGCCGGTCGCCATGCTGCGCGGCTTCGAGGCCGAGCCCACCCGCACGCTCGCCGACCGGCTGCTCATGGCGCTAGAGCATGGCGAACGAGCCGGCGGCGAAGCGTATCCCCTTAGGTCCGCATCGATGAAGGTCGCGCACGT
>DATKLH010000192.1:0-9505 GCA_035542515.1 Casimicrobiaceae bacterium | reverse complement strand
GTTGCGGCGCGCATTGCAGGCGCGTCTGGAGCGCTTGTTCCGCAAGGCGACCGTTCATCCGCTGGCTGCAGTGATCTACCTCGCGCTGGTCGCACTCGACCTGGAACGCCTGCGCGGTGAGCTCGCGCGACGCGCGCTGTTCGAGCACTTGCGGATCGCGGCCTGACGATCATGATCCGGCCCAAGCCCGCGCGATGGTTCGAGATGCTCACGGCGAGGGACGACGCCACGCTCGCGCTCGAGGCGCTGGCAGCGACCGGCAAGGTCGAGCTCGAGCCACGCGTGACACGCTGCGCCCTGCGGCCGCACGCCGAGCTGCAGCCGCTGCTTGCGCAGTTCGCGGAGCTCGCGGCGCGTTATCAGGCGTATTGGCCACCCGCGTACGCGCAGCGTTGCTCGCCGTTTCCGGAACCGCCGGTGACGGCGCTCGAACGCAGCCTGGCCTCGATTCGCGCCTGGGCGCAGCAAGCCGAGCCGATGATCCAGCGTGTGCAGCGCATCGCCGTCGAGCGCGACGAGCTCGTGATATGGCGTCGCGTGCTCACAGCGCTCGATCATGGGCCGCTACAGTTCACGCCGATCGGTGACGCCGACGGCGTCGTGCACAAGCGGCTCTTCGTATTTCCCGGTGATGCGCATCCGGCGTTGCCGCAGGGCGTGATCGCGCGGCCGGTGAATCACGATGGTGTGCTGTGCGCGCTCGTAGTCGGCACTGATGAAGCGATGCAGTCGCTCGAGCAGCAGGCGGCAGCGCTCAAAGGACGCTTCCATGCGGCGCCCGCATGGCTCGAAACCGGCGTCGTGCAAGGACTACAGTACATTCCCGCGCGCCTGCACGAGCTCGAACGCGACGAAGCCGCACTCGACGCGGCGTTGCAGGCGCTGCATGAGCGACACGACCTTCAGCGTGCGCTGGGCGACGCGCGACGCCTGCAATGGGTTGCGCAGAACGTGCGAACGCTCGAGACGACCGCCCTGTTCTGCTGGGTCACCGGCTGGACGAGCGATCTCGATGGCAGGCAGGTGGCTGCGGCGCTCGAGGCGTCGGGTGCGCGCGCGCTGCTGCACTTTCCGACGCCGCCGCCGGACGCTCAGCCGCCGCTGCTCCTCGCCAATCCATGGTGGGCCCGTCCGTTCGAGATCTTCTGTCGCGCGCTGGGCATGCCATCGCGCAACGAAGCCGATCCCAGCGTGCTGCTCGCGGTCGCCGTACCGCTCATGTTCGGGTACATGTTCGGCGATGTCGGCCAGGGCCTGGTCCTCGCTGTCGCGGGATTCGCATTGCGCAATCGGTTTCCGATCGCGCGCCTGCTGGTGGCGGGCGGTGTTGCCGCTGCGATGTTCGGCCTGCTGTTCGGCAGCGTGTTCAGCGTTCACGCCATTGCGCCGCTGTGGATCGCTCCGCTGCACGATCCGTTGACCGTGCTGCTCGTGCCGCTCGCAGCCGGGGCAGTGCTGCTCGTACTGGGTCTCGCGCTCAACGCGGTGGAAGCGGGGTGGCGCGGCGAGTTCGACAAATGGCTGTCGGTCGATCTCGGATTCGTGATGACTTACATCGGACTGCTCGGCGCTGCGCTCGATGTCCGGGCACTGCTCGCGGCCGCAGCCGGCGCGGCCCTGTTCTGCATCGGCTCCGCCGTGCACGAGCGCAAACCCATGGCTGCATTAACCGGCCTCGCCGAGCTTGCCGAGCGACTGGTCCAGCTTCTGCTGAATACGTTGTCGTTCGCGCGCGTCGGAGCGTTCGCGCTCGCGCATGCGGGCCTGTCCTCCGCGATCGTCGCGCTGATGGACGCCAGCGACAACGTGACCGCCAAGCTCGCCATCCTCATCATGGGCAACGTGGTGATCCTCGTGCTCGAAACGCTGGTGGTCGCGATCCAGACCACGCGCCTCGTCCTGTTCGAGTTCTTCACGCGTTTCCTGTCGGCAACCGGGCGCGTGTTCAGGCCTCTGCCGCTGCCACCTTCGATTCCCGTCCATACCCCGCAGGAGACGTAAATGACCATCGCCCGGCGGTTCATCGCCATGCTCGTCGTGCTGGCCGTGATGGCTGGACTGCTCACGGTTGCGCTGATGCTGCCGTCGACCGTCGCGATCGGCGCGACGACCAATGGAGCGGCATCGGTCGATCCCGCTGTACTCGGCATGGGCTTGATGGCGGCTGCGATCGTGACGGCGATTGCCGCTGCCGGAGCCGGCTTCGCGGTCGCGCGCGTGGCGACGGCGGCGATCGGCGCGCTCGCCGAAAAGCCCGAGCTGTTCGGACGGCTCCTGATCTTCGTCGGCCTCGCCGAAGGCATCGCGATTTACGGCCTGATCGTATCCATCCTGATCCTCAATCGGCTCGCATGAGCGCCGCGGCCGTATACATCGGCGACGAGGCGAGTGCCGCGGGTTATCGCCTCGCCGGGCTGGATACCATCGTGCCGGATGCAGGCACCGAGACCGTCGTGTTGCACCGGGCGATCGCAAGCGCATCGCTCGTCCTCGTCTCCTCCGCCGTCGCAGCGCGCATCGCGGTGGACGTGCTCGATGGCGCGCAGGCCGCGCTCGCGCCGTTGCTCCTGATCGTTCCGGATATCGCGCACGAGCATCCGATGCCCGATGTGGCGGCGCGGCTGCGCGCGCAGCTCGGATTCCAGGCATGACACTCGAGCGGCGCGAAGGCGAGCTGCTCGCGCTGGTCGCGAACGACCGCGATGAGAAATGCGGCGGGATCCTGCGCGAGGCGCGCGAACGATCGCGCGTGCTGCTCGCCGAAGCGCATCACCTCGCGCGTCAGCGCGTGCGCGACGCGTTTGCGCAGGAGCGTCGCCTGGCCGACGATCGCATCGGCGCGGCGCGAGCGCGCCTGCAGACGCATCAGCGACTCGCCGAACAGCGACGCGCCCGCGCGCTGCTCGCGCTAGCGTGGCAGCGATTGCACCAGGAGTTGCGCACTCGGTGGCGCGATGCCGCCCTGCGCGAAGCGTGGATCGCAACAGTGGTCGCGCAGGCCCGATCGCAGTTCAGCGGACAGCGCTGGCAGCTCGTGCACCCGACCGATTGGCCCGTCGCGGAACGCGCTTCACTCGCTGCGACGCTGCGTCGCGATGGCATCGAAGTGGAGCTGGTCGAGGACGGCCGCATCGATGCCGGCGTGCTCATCCGCTGCGCGGGCAACCTGATCGACGGCACGCACGCGGGCCTGGTCGCCGATCAGGACGATGTCGGGGCGCGCCTGTTGTTCGAGCTGGAGCGCGGGCCATGAGCCTCGCGCGCATTCGCTGGATCAGTGGGCCGGTGCTGCGTGCGCAGGCGGAGGGCCCGTTCGCGATGCGCGAGGCCGTGCGCGTCGGCCCGCAGGGTTTGCTCGGCGAGGTCGTGCGCATCGAAGGCGACGAGATCGTCGCACAAGTGTACGAAGACACTGCGGGCTTGCGGCCCGGCGTGGAAGTGACAGGCACTGGTGCACCGCTCGCGATCGCGCTCGGTCCCGGCCTGCTCGGCAACATCTTCGACGGACTGCTGCGGCCCTTGTCTGGCGACGCGGATGCGTACGTGCACCCCGGCATGCGACAGCGGCGGGCCGAGCGTTTTGATTTCACGTCGGCCCTGCAGGTGGGGGATAGCGTTGCCGCCGGGGCGGTGATCGGTGAAACGCGTCTGGGCGACCGTCGCGCATTGGCATGCCTGGCGCCCCCGGACGCCGACGGCGTGGTCGCGTCGATCGTTCCGGCTGGTCGTTACGCTGAAGATGAATGCGTGGTCACGCTGCGCACGTCCGACGGCGCGACGCGGCAGCTCGCGATGCGCCACGATTGGCCGGTTCGCGTGCCGCGGCCCATCGTGCAGCGCCTCGCCACCCATGCGCCTTTGGTGACCGGTCAGCGCATCCTCGATTCGCTGTTCCCGGTCGCGCTCGGCGGCAAGGCTGCCATCCCAGGCGGCTTCGGAACCGGCAAGACGGTGTTGCTCGAGGCCCTGGCCAAAGGTTGCAACGCCGATGTCATCGTGTACCTCGGTTGCGGCGAACGCGGCAACGAGATGGCGGGCGTGCTCGACGAGTTCCCGCGCCTCGTGGATCCGCGGACCGGCCGCTCGCTCATGGAGCGCACGGTCATCATCGCCAACACGTCCAACATGCCGGTGGCCGCGCGCGAAGCGAGCATCTACTGCGCGGCGACTGTCGCCGAGTACTTCCGCGATCAAGGGTTGCACGTCGCGCTGATGGCCGACTCCACCAGCCGCTGGGCCGAGGCTTTGCGCGAAGTGTCCGGGCGCTTCGGCGAATTGCCCGGCGAAGGAGGCTACCCTGCTTATCTGTCGAGCCGGCTGGCGGATTTCTACGAACGTGCCGCGGCGGTCACCACGCTCGCCGGCAAGACCGGCTCGGTTACTCTCATCGGTGCGATCAGCCCGCCTTCGGGAGATTTCTCCGAGCCGGTCACCAGCCACACCAAGCGCTACGTGAAATCGTTCTGGGCGCTCGATGTGAAGCGTGCGCAGGCGCGCTTCTATCCCGCGATTCATCCGCTGCAGTCCTACAGCGAGGACGCGCGGTTGTTCGCACCGTGGTGGACCGAACATGGCAACAGCCAGTGGCTCGCGCTGCGCCGGCGTTTTCTGACGCTGCTCGACCAAGAAGCTCAACTCGAGCGCATGGCGCGCATCATCGGCAAGGACGCGCTGCCGCTGCGCCAGCAGCTCACGCTGCTCTGCGCCGGCCTGGTCGACGAGGCGTTCCTGCGCCAGTCGGCGTTCTCGGAGATCGACCGCGTGTGTGCGCCGGAACGACAGGGCGCGATGATGCGCCTGCTCGGTCGGTTCATCGATCTCGCAGAACGCGCGGTGGCTGCCGGCGTGCATCCCGATCGAATGGCGCAGATGCATTGCGTGCGGCAACTGCAGCGGATGGGAGAGGAAGTGCGCGATGCCGAGCTCGCGCGGTTCGACGAGCTCGCAGCGCAGGTCGAATCCGAGTTCGCCGCGCTCACGACGGAGGTCGCCGATGCGCCTCACGGTTGAAGGGGCTGCGACGCGGATCGAAGGTCCGCTGCTATTCCTGAAACGCACTGTCGACGTCGGCCTGCATGACGCCGTCGAGGTTCGCGGTCATGACGGACACGCTCGCCTCGGGCGCGTCGCTGCACTCGATCGCGAGTTCATGACCATCGAGGTGCTCGAGTCGACCAGTGGCTTGAGCTTGCGCGACACCGTGGTGCGGTTCGCCGGTGCTCCGCTGTCGTTCGGCCTGGGACGCGGCATCCTCGGGCGCGTCTTCAACGGCGTGGGACAGGTGATCGACGGCGGTCCGCCCGTCGCCGCGCAAAAGCATTACCCGATCGACGGACTGCCGATCAATCCGGTCGCGCGCGCGATGCCGCGCGATTTCATCGAGACCGGCATCACGACACTCGACCTGATGAACAGCCTGGTGCGCGGCCAGAAGCTGCCGCTGTTCTCCGGCGGCGGGCTGCCGCACGATCGCATGACGGTGGAGATCGCCAATCATGCGCGGCTGCGTCGCGCCGGATCGGGCGACTTCGCCATCGTATTCGCGGGCATCGGAGTTCCGTACGACAGCGCCGAGTTTTTCCGGCGCAGCCTCGAGCAGGGCGGCGCACTGGAGCGTACCGCGCTGTTCCTCAATCTTGCGAGCGATTCGAGCACGCAACGCCTGCTGACACCGCGCTTCGCGCTCACGGCCGCGGAGTACCTCGCGTTCGTGGAGGGCAAGCATGTGCTCGCGATCCTCACCGACATGACCAACTACGCCGAGGCGTTGCGCGAAGTGTCGTCGAGCAAGGGCGAGATTCCCAGTCGCAAGGGCTTTCCGGGTTACCTGTATTCGGATCTTGCGACCTTGTTCGAGCGCGCGGGCTGCATTCGCGGCGCCGCCGGTACGTTGACGCAGCTGTCGATCCTCACCATGCCCGCCGACGACATCGGCCATCCGGTGCCCGACCTGACCGGCTACATCACCGAAGGCCAGATCGTGCTTTCGCGCGATCTGGATCGTCGCGGCATCTATCCGCCGGTCAACGTGCTGCCGAGCCTGTCGCGCTTGATGAAGGACGGCACCGGAGGCCGCTATACCGACCCCGATCATCCCGCGTTGTCGAGCCAGCTCTACGCGGCCTATGCGCGCGCGGTGCAGGCGCGCGTGCTCGCCAGCGTGGTGGGCGAGGAAGGTCTGGCCGCGACCGATCGTCGCTATCTCACGTTCGGCACGCAATTCGAGCAGGAGATCGTGCACCAGGCGCAGCCGCGCACGCTCGAGGAGAGCATGGCGATCGGATGGAAGCTGCTTGCCGCTTTGCCGCGCAACGAGCTCACACGGCTGTCCGATGCGCAGATCGCGAATCATCTCGCGCCGGTCGCCGAGCACGCGACTTCGTAGCAGCCGGTTGAATCACGCAATCGCTTCGACAAAGCCCATCGAACATGCGCGAGACCACGCCAACCCGCAGCGTCGTCCTCGAGATGAAGGACGAGCGCCGCGCGATGCAGGAGGGCTACGTCTTCCTCGACGAGAAGTGCCTGGTGCTCGCGCGCGAGATCCTGCACGGGCTCGGACGCTACGCCGCGTTGCAGAAGCGCTTCGATGCCTTGCACGCAGCGGCGATCGCAGCGCTGCAGGCAGCCGTGGGTCGGCACGGACTCGAGGGGTTGCAGGTATATCCCGTCGCGATGCTTGCGCGGGATTGCGTGAAGCGCACATCGCGGCCGCTGATGGGCGTGCGACTGCAGGAGGCCGCATGGCAATCGGCCGAGAACGCCGCGCCTTCGTCGGTGGTGCGTTCGCCCGAAGCCGAGGCGTGTCGTCGCTGCTACGAGGCGTTGTTGCCCTGCGCCGCCGAGCTCGCGGCGGTCAGCGGCAACCTCGAGCGCTTGCGCATCGAATATCGCAAATCGGTGCGTCGCGCTCGTGCGTTGCAGGACGTGCTGTTGCCCGAGCTCGATCAAGGGCTCTACGAGATGGAGCAGCGTCTCGAGGAGCTCGAGCAGGAGGACGCGATCTGGATGCGGCGCGGTGCGGCGCAGGCGCGCTAGGGCCGCGCCACACCTAGCACGACACGCTGACCGTGCAGCGCGCTTCCGGCCCGAAGGAGTACGCGCAATTGCTGTCGTTGACGACTCGAAAGTGCGCGACGGTCCGCTTGCCTGGATAGGGCTAACTGATCGACCCGTCGAAAAGCTGCGCGCCAACGAGCGGTCGCTGAGGTCACGATCCTCGTTTCAACGAGCCTGGTTGAAGTCGTCCCTTGTTCATGATCAACGGCTCGCGAATGCCGCTGTTAGGATCCAGGCAGTCAAAAACGGATTTCGTAGATTGAACAAACGTGAAATCGCGCGTGCCCATCCCGCGCGCGTGGTATTCGCAATGGTCATGGGTAGCGCGCTCTCGCTATTTGCCGTGACCGCGAGCGCGATCGGAACCTTTGATGCGCAGGCTCGGAACGAATTCGGCCCTCTGACCGACTACGGCGACAGTTACCTTCGAATCCAAATCGACTCGGGTCCATCCGGCTACGGCGGCCATCTCGATTGCGTGGCGGGGGCGGCGGTTCAACGCGCCGGTAGGGTGTTCTCGGTGATAGCCACGTTGTTTCGGGCGAGCCTACCCACGCACCTGGAATAGTGCCCGGCAAATTCCCGAACCCCTCATGCCAGTTCTTCGAGGACGGCAACTTCGGACGGCTCGCGCCCGGCGCTTACAGCGTGAATTGGCTTGTGCAGCGTGCGGACGGGACCACGCTTGCTTCGGGGGATACATCGTTCAACGTGGAAGCGCGTGGAGATCGCTGCAATCCCGACCCCACGCACAACCTGGTCGGTGTATCGCTTGCATCGAACGATCCGGCCGCTTTCATCGCCCGCCTGCAGTCCGACCCCGCATATCGTGAATCGCTCGGCGACGTCAATTTGATCACGTCAATTTCTACACCTACCTCGCGATTCCGCCGCTGACCGACCCGATCGTGGAGTTGCAGCAGCTCAAGGCTCAGCCGGACTTCCGCGCGGTCGTGCCTGCAACCTCCAGCGAATATCCGGATACGACAACTTGTGCGCCCCCCTCCAGCCCGGTAACGAGGTGGTCGGACAAGTTGTCGAATATCGACAACGCGACGTCGAGCGGTTCTTCTACACCACCGATCCAAGCATCGCGAACTTGATGGTGTCGCATGGGTGGGTCGTCGAGGGCGTCGCCATGTGCGTCCGTGAGTAACCGGTAGACGCGATTGTTTGCGACGCGCTACCTGCCGATCCTCTTGGTGTTGCAGGCGCGCAGGTCAAGGTCGTCGCGCAAGTGCGCAGGATGCGCGGCGAGCGCTTCGTGGTGACGATTGCAGTGCAGGCAGGCGGGCAGTTTGATCGCACCGCTCGTGCTCACCGGGACACCAAGCCAGGGCACCGTCTACGCCATCGGACCAGACCCAAAAAGAAACCCTGCTGATCAGCAGGGTCCGTTTGGGTGGTGGAGACGAAGGGGATCGAACCCTCGACCTTCGCATTGCGAACGCGACGCTCTCCCAGCTGAGCTACGTCCCCACAGGCACAAAATTATAGCCCACCCCGCGGTGCGAGACAAATCGCAGGCGAAGCCAAGCGCCTGCGCCTGTTACACTTTTTGCTTCTCTTGCAGGAGCCGCCATGGACAAGGAAATCATCCAGACCGCAGAGGCACCCGCCGCGATCGGGCCCTATTCACAAGCGGTGCGCGTCGGTGACACGGTGTATCTGTCCGGACAGATCGCGCTCGATCCCAGGACCGGTCAGCTCGTCGAGGGAACCGAAGCGCAGGCTCATCGCGTGTTCCAGAACATCCGGGCCGTGGCCGCGGCCGCCGGGGCCTCGCTCGACGACGTGGTGAAGCTCTCGATCATGCTGCACGACCTGGCCGACTTCGCCAGGATCAACGAGATCATGGCGAGCTACTTCAAGCCACCCTACCCGGCGCGATCGACCTATCAGGTCGCAGCGCTCCCGCGTGGCGCACGAGTCGAAGTCGAGGCCGTGATCGTGCGCGGACACAGCGCGCTGTAGCGGGTCACTCGATGGCCGCGACGCGCGCGACCCGGGCCGCGAAGCGCGCCGCACCGGCCAAGGCCGAGCAACGCGCTGGCAACACGCTCGTCGACAAGCTCGCGCGACTGGGCATCACGCGCGACCAGGACCTCGTCCTGCACTTGCCGCTGCGCTACGAGGACCATACACAGCTCGTAGCGCCCGGTGCGCTCGCGAGCGGGCAGTCCGCGCAAACCGAAGGCACGGTCGTCACCACCGATATCCAGTATCGCCCGCGCCGTCAGCTCGTGAGCCTGCTGCGTGGCGACGACCAGGGGCAGGTCGTGCTGCGCTTCTTCTCCTTCTATCCGAACCAGCAGAAGGCGCTCGCGCCGGGACATCGCATTCGCGCCTACGGCGAGGTGCGCGATGGCTACTTCGGCCTCGAAATTGTCCATCCGCAGTTCAAGGTGGTGACCGGGGACACCGCTTTGCCGGATCGATTGACGCC
>DATKLH010000191.1:0-2108 GCA_035542515.1 Casimicrobiaceae bacterium | reverse complement strand
TGGAACGTGCCGACGCAATCCTGCGTCCTGGCACACGTCACGACGACGATGCAGGCGATGGCACAGGGCGCCCCCGTCGACCTGGTGTTCCAGTCGATCGCCGGCAGCGAGGCGGCGAACCGGTCGTTCGGCATCGATCTCGCCCTTCTCGGCGAGGCGCGCGCCGCCGCCCTCTCGCTGAAGCGCGGTACGGTGGGCGACAACGTGATGTACTTCGAAACCGGCCAGGGCAGCGCGCTCTCCGCCAACGCGCACCACGGCGTCGATCAGCAAACTTGCGAAGCGCGAGCCTACGCGGTCGCGCGGCGCTACCAGCCGCTGCTAGTGAACACGGTGGTCGGTTTCATCGGGCCGGAATACCTGTTCAATGGCAAACAGATTCTGCGCGCGGGACTCGAGGATCATTTCTGCGGCAAGCTCCTCGGCCTGCCGATGGGCTGCGACGTCTGCTATACGAATCACGCCGAAGCCGATCAGGACGACATGGACGCGTTGCTCACCATGCTCGGCGTGGCGGGATGCAACTACATCATGGGGGTTCCCGGCGCGGACGACATCATGCTGAGCTACCAGAGCACGTCGTTTCACGATGCGCTGTATCTGCGCTCGATGCTGAAGCTCCGCCCGGCACCTGAGTTCGAAGCGTGGATGGAGCGCGCAGGAATCCTGGATGGCGGCCTGCGTCTGCGCCCGTCGCGCGCGTTGCCGCCAATGTTTGAGAAAGCGATGCAGATCGCCAGCCGTAAGGGCGGGGGCCAAACGTGACCATGCTCGACAACTGGACCCACCTCCGCGACCTGACCGCCGCCCGCATCGCGCTCGGCCGCGCCGGCCACAGCCTGCCCACGAGCGAACTGCTCGCATTTCAACTCGCTCACGCCCGGGCTCGGGACGCGGTCCATCATCCGTTCGACGCGCGCGCGTTCCATGGAATCGTGCTGAGAAGCGCTGCGCGCGATCGCGCGACGTATCTGCGCCGCCCCGATCTCGGCCGCAAGCTCGATCCGGCGTCTGCCGCGCTCCTCACGCGCGGGGATTGGGATGTCGTGCTGATCGTCGCCGACGGATTGTCCGCCACAGCCGTGCATCGTCACGCACCGACGTTGATCGATGCGTTGCGCCGCGCACTCGACGGCTGGAAGCTCGCGCCGGTGTGCATCGTCGAGCAGGGCCGCGTCGCGATCGGCGACGAGATCGGTGAGCGCATCGGCGCGCAGCTCGCTGTGGTGATGATCGGCGAACGCCCCGGCCTGAGTTCGCCCGACAGCCTCGGCGTCTATCTCACCTGGGCGCCGCGCGTTGGAAGGACCGACGCCGAACGCAACTGCGTTTCAAACATTCGCCCCGAGGGACTCGCCCCGGCGCTCGCCGCCGTACGCGCCGCATGCCTGATGCGCACCGCGCGGGAGCGCCAGTTGACCGGCGTACTAAACTCCTCGCCGCTGCTCGGTTGAAAATCGGCGCGGTGTTTGCGTAACGCTGGCGGAGATGGTGAGGATAGAGATTCGCTATTGCCAATACGAACTTCGCCTCTTGAGGAATGTGCCGGATTTGAGCCCGAAGCGGCTTTTCTCAACGGTTCCCTCATACTCAGTGACGAGGTGCGGCTCGGGTTTGCCGCTTTGGTCGACGATCGGTCGTCTGATGGTGAATCGAATATGGGCTCCAGACACCTCACAAGGCACGACGACTGGTTTTTCTGGCGCGCCTTCAGCGACCTGCACCGTCGCGTAGTGCTATACGCGATCCACACTTCCGTTCCCACTACATCTCCAGATCAGCGCGCTCTTCGCCGCTTATTGGTCGCGCGAGCAGCATCCGCGAGGACGCGCAGTGCGCGATTTACGGAACGACTGTCCGGAAAGACTTCGGCCAGTCCGGGATCGATGAGTACCAGATTGCTGCGGCCGATCGCCCGCTGGTAATACTTTCCTCGAATTCCGCCGCGCAACTCCGACAGATCATATTCCTCGCGTAGTTCGCTCTTAGTCCGCTTCAATTCCTTCCTCATACATTCTCCGCTCTTTGCGAGTGGCCTCCCTGGCGCTGATGATTCGAGTGCGGCCGCCACGATCGCAGTGCGCAATAAATATAACCCGCCCGCTTAA
>DATKLH010000190.1:0-13504 GCA_035542515.1 Casimicrobiaceae bacterium | reverse complement strand
GGAGCTTGCGGTTCACCGTGGCGAGGAACAGCGCCATCGCGCCGAGGAGCACGCCCACCACGATGGCGATCGAGGCATCGAAAACCGGTAGCGGTCCCAGCAACATCGACCCGCCGCTGACCAGCAGCGTGAGCACGATGCCGAACAGAGCGACGGCGTCTTCGAGCAGCACTGCGAGCACCGGCGTGTTGTGTCGATTGCGACGCAGCCCGGCCATGCCGCCGAGCTCGCGCCACGCGACGCTGAAGGTCCACGCTTCGAGCGCGAGGGAGAACAGCAGCAAGGCGAGGATCAATACGCTGAACGGCTGAACCTCCGCGCGGTCGATGAGCGCTTGTGCGCCGTGATACAGATTGATCCCGCAGCCGATGAAGAACACGCTGACCGCGGATACCAGCGCCCAGAAGAAGCGCTCCTGGTAGCGCCCGAACGGATGCTCGAGGTCGGGACCCGCGCGACCGCGAACTTCGCCGATCTTGAGCAGCACCTGGTTGCCGACGTCGGCGAGCGAGTGCACGGTCTCGGCGAACAGCGTCGGCGAGCCGGTGACCAAATAGCCGAACGCCTTCGACGCGGCGATGACCGAGTTGGTCGCGATGGAGATGGAGACGGAGTTCGACACTAGGCGGACGCGCTCGGGCCCGGGCGCGCAGGATGCGCGACGCGACGATCCGGCGCAGATTGCCGCGGCGCTTGTGCGCGGGCTCTTCCGTGGGTGCTCGTTGCTCGGGTGGTCTTGTCGCGAGGCTGGCGCCGAGCCGCCTCAAGCCAGCCGAGCATTATTGGAGTCGGCCAAAAGTATCGTGCGATCCGGCGGAGCGCGCGGCGCATGTTGGTCGCGTACCGGATCGCGAAACTTTTGGCCGCTACAGCCGGATCTGCCCCGATCCGAGCACGATCCACTTGCGGCTGGTCAGGCCTTCGAGCCCGACCGGGCCGCGCGCGTGCAGCTTGTTGGTCGAGATGCCGATCTCGGCACCCAGACCGTACTCGTAGCCGTCGGCGAAACGCGTCGACGCGTTGACCATCACCGAGCTGGAATCGACCTCGCGCAGGAAGCGCATGGCGTTGGTGTGGTTCTCGGTCACGATCGCATCGGTGTGCTGCGATCCGTACTTCGCGATGTGCTCCATCGCTGCATCGAGTGAATCGACGATCCGCACCGCGAGGATCGGCGCGAGATACTCGGTGTACCAGTCGTCCTCGGTGGCGGCCTTCATCGTCGGAACCAGCGCGCGCGAGCGTTCGTCGCCGCGCAGCTCGACCCCTTTATGCAGGTAGATCTGGGCAAGAGGAGGCAGCACGCGCGCGGCAATGCCCGCGTGCACGAGCAGCGTCTCCATCGTGTTGCACGGCGAATAACGCTGTGTCTTCGCGTTGTCGGCGATGCGGATCGCCTGCTCGAGGTCGGCCTGCTCGTCGATGAACACGTGGCAAACGCCGTCCAGGTGCTTGATCACCGGCACCTTCGCCTCGCGCGCAATGCGCTCGATCAGGCCTTTCCCGCCGCGCGGCACGATGACATCCACGTTGCGCTCATCGGCGATCAGATGACCGACCGCGGCGCGATCGGTCGTTGCCACCAGTTGCACGGCGTCCTCGGGCAACCCGGCAGCGCGCAGACCGGCATGCACGCACGCGGCGATCGCGCGGTTGCTGTTGATCGCTTCCGACCCGCCGCGGAGGATCGTCGCGTTGCCCGCCTTCAGGCACAGTCCGGCCGCATCCGCGGTGACGTTGGGCCGCGACTCGTACACCATGCCGATCACTCCGAGCGGCACGCGCATCATTCCGACCTGGATGCCGGAAGGTCGCGAGCGCAGGTCGGAGATTTCGCCGACCGGGTCGGGCAATGCAGCGATCTCGAGCAGCCCATCGGCCATCGCCGCGATGGATTTCGGCGTCAGGGTGAGCCGGTCGACGAACGCGTTGTCATGGCCCGCGGCGCGGGCTGTCGCCACATCTTCGCGATTGGCCGCGAGCAGTCGTGCCTCGTCCCCGCGGATGGCGCTTGCCATCGCCTCGAGCGCTGCGTTCTTCGCGCGCGTGTCGGCGCGGGCGACCTCGCGCGCCGCGGCGCGCGCACGCTCGCCGACGGCGCGCATGTAGGCAGCCACGTCGGCGATACCGCTCAGCGGAGGTGCCACGAGGTCGTTCATGAGCTCATTCTACCGCGCGGCGGCTTCCGATCTAAGCGGGCGCGTCGCATGCGGGGGCACGGCGCCCGGAGCGTCGCGGTCTCGCCGCGGGGCCATCAGCCATCGGTCGCGTCGAGCGCCGCGCCTCTGGAAGCGATCACCTTCGAATAGAAGCGTGCGCTGTCCTTGAGCGTGCGCTGCTGGGTGGCGAAATCGACGTGCACGATGCCGAAGCGCTTGGAATAGCCGAGCGACCACTCGAAGTTGTCGAGCAGCGACCACACGAAGTAGCCGCGCAGGTCCACACCGGCCGCCATCGCGGCGTGCAACGCACGGATGTGATCGCGCAGATAGTCCACGCGCAAGGGATCCGGCACACGGCCGTTGCGCGCAGCGGGCGGATCGAAAAAGGCGGCGCCGTTCTCCGTCACGTAGATGGGCGGATTGCCGTAGCGTTGCTTGACCCACACGAGCACGTCGGTCAATCCCTGCGGGAACACTTCCCAGTTGGTCTCGGTGTAGGTTGCACGTGGCTGCCGGACCGGTGCCGCACGCAACGGCCATTGCGCGTTATCGAAGCGTGTGACGTTGCGCGTGTAGTAGTTGACGCCGACGAAGTCGATCGGCTGGCGGATATCCCGAAGGTCCTGCGCGGGCCAGTTCGGCCACGCCTCGCCGAAGACTTCGGTGAGCTCCTCCGGATAGCGACCCAGTGTCGCGGGCTCGAGGTATTGGCGATTCATGTACGCCTCGGCGCGCAACGTCGCAGCGCGGTCCTCGGCGCTGTCCGACGCGGCGTACTTCGGTTCGAGGTTCACGACGATGCCAATGGCGTGTCGACCCACACCGCGATACGCGCGCACCGCGGCGCCATGTGCGCGCATCAGGTTGTGGGTGGCGATCGGTGCCTCGAAGCGATTGCGATGACCGGGCGCGAGGACGCCGTGCAGGTAACCACCGTCGGTCACCACCCACGGCTCGTTGAGCGTCGCCCATAGCTTCACGCGGTCGTCGAGCTTGCGGAAGATCACCGCGGCGTATTCGGCGAACCAGTTCGCGATATCGCGGTTCAGCCAGCCGCCGAGATCGTCCAGCGCAGCGGGCAAATCCCAGTGGAACAACGTCGCCATCGGCTGAATGCCGTTGGCGAGCAACGCGTCGACGAGCCGGTCATAGAACGCAAGCCCGGCAGCGTTGAGGCGTCCGCGTCCCTGGGGCAGCACGCGCGACCACGAAATGCTGAAGCGATAGGCATTGGTGCCGATTTCGCGCATGAGCCGGACGTCGTCGGCGTAGCGTCGATAGTGATCGCAGGCGACGTCGCCGGTGTCGCCATCGCGCACGAGGTTGGGTGTGTGCACGAAGCGCTGCCAGATGCTCGGGCCCGCGCCATCGGCAAGCGGCGAGCCTTCCACCTGGTAGGCGGACGTCGCGGTTCCCCACAGGAAATCCGACGGAAACTGGATGCTGTTCGACATGTCGCCTTCTCGATGCGGTTCAGCGCGTGGCGATCGCGACTTCGGCGGGCACCTCGCGAATGCGCAATTGATTGTCGATCCAATCGACGGGCTTGCCGTTGACTGTCGTGGCTCCCGGTGGCTTGCGCCCCGGCCATGCGAGCACGAAGCCGCCGGGCGGCAGGCGCGAGTCGGCGCCGATCTGCAGAAGCATCGCGCCTTCCTGGTTGCGCAACGCATACGACAACGGACCGTACCGGGTTGCCAGCCCTTTCACCTGGATGCCCTCGCCCTCGAGCCACTCGGTCGGGACGCCGGCGGCAAGCACCAGCGCGCGGTCGGCCTCGCGATAGAACGCGAACAGGTCGAGCGCCGCGCTGATGAAGTCCGATGCGACCCAGCCGTGCGGAAGGTCGCCGATGAAGCGCGCCTTGCGCGATTCGCGATCGACCACTTCCGGCCACTGGTTCCAGGCCTGGGGACGGCGACCGCCTAGAAAGTACGCGATGAGGTCCTGCGCACGACGCGGCCAGCCGAGTCGCACGTAGACGCGCGCGTTGCGCAGCTCGTAGGGCGTGTAATCGCGCCAGGCGCCGTGGCCGTCGCGCCGCGCGACGAATTCGCGCCAGTAGCGCTCGTAGGTCTGGAACAGCACCGACTTGGGCAGCACGTCGCGATCGCCATCGGGGGCCAGCGCGATGGTGGTGGAGGTGGGATCGAAATCACCGAGCTCCGCCGAACCGGGCAGGTACGCGAGCGCGTGACTGGTGATGGTCGCGTTGAGCGACGCGATCAGGTCGCGCCGGAATTCATCGCGATGCTGCGTCGTCGTGCGCGCAACGTCGGGCTGATCGAGCGCACGCGCGAGCTCGATCGCGGCGTTGTAGCCCTTGAGTGCCCAGAAGTCGTCCCAGTAGGAATGCACCGGCTTGTCGGAATAGCCTTCGTGACTGATCGACGCGGGCATCAGTCCGTAAAAGGCACTCCGTTCGTCGACCCGATTGGCGGATGTGCGTTCCGACTGTCGCAATCGTTCCATGTAGTCGAGCGCGCCCGAAAGCTGGGGCCAGATCTGCTGGAGCAGCGCCGCGTCCTTGCTGTAGCGATACACGGTGGCCGCGAGAAACAGGAACTCGCCGGGACTGTCGTTCTCCGGCACGGGATCGGCGCCGCGCTCGTCGACGCAACAAGGGACCTTGCCGCTGGCGAACAGTTGCGAGGCGTACCAGGTGAGATACGCGCGCGCCGCGTCGGAATGTCCGAGGCGCGCGAGCGAGTCGGACATCATCGCGCCATCGCGGATCCACGAACGCGCATACGATCGCGTGCCCGGCCGCAGGATCGCGCCTTCGCGCGTGATGAGGATATGCGCAAGCGCCGTGCGCAGCGTGTCCACGATCGGCTGACTGGCGGCCGGCACGCGAATCGCAACGCGATTGAGCTTCGCTCGCCAGCCCGCTGCAACCGCGTCCTGTTCCTTGGCAAGCCAGCGCGCGGGGCTCATGCGGCCGAGTGCGGGATGGCTCGACGTTCCGGTCAGCGGCACGCTCAACCCGATGGTGGTCGTCGCGCGAGGCGCGAGCGTAAGCCGATAGAGCAGCACTCCCGACGCATAGCCGGCGCGATCGTGGACCTGTCGAACGACGCGCTTGTCGGGACTCGCGAGGAACTGCGTCGGCGGCCCCGCTTCATACGGCAGCGCGCGCGCCTCGTTGGGAGGTACGAGTGCGTAGACCTTGCGGTCGCCGTTCACCGTGAAGGCCTTGCCGTCCCACGCGATCTGGTGAATCGAACTGACGCCGCCCGGCGTGGCGAGGAACTGCGTCGGCGGATTGACCTGGAAAGGCCGCAGCGCGAGCGCGAGCGTGAGCTCGATGCGTCTGGTCGTGAGATTGCGTACGTCGTAGCGCGCGAGCAGCAGTGAGGTCGAGCTCGTACCCGATGCGAATGCCGTGGTGCGCAGCTCCCAGTCGGGGCGTCGCCACGTGACCGTCGGAATGGGCAGGTAATTTTCACTCAGCGATTGCCGCGACTCGACATCGGCCCACGTGACCACGCGCGCGTCGTCGACGATGAACGGCTCGATGCTGAAACCGCCGGGCGCAACCTCGAGCGCCCCGTCTTCGGACATCAGCGCCGACTCGTGCCCACCGTCGATGCCCACCAGCGTCCACCACGATTGCTCGCCCGAGAAACCGCGTGGAAAAGAGCCGCGCGGAAATTCGGGTGCGATGGCGGAGAAGAACGCATTGCCCGACTCGCCGAAGTCGGGCGGCTTGATCTCGATCTCCGCGAGACCGTATTGCGGCTCGGGACCACGGTGCATCGCGATGCGCACGAAGCGTGCATCGCCTTCGGCGAGCGGCACCGCGTCGAAGCCGCCATGACCCGAAGTGATCGACAGCGCGGTGCGCCACTGCTTGCCGTCGTCGGACAGCTCGACCTCGTAACGCGTCGGATAGGCCGCGTCGAGCCAGCGCAGCACCATGCCTCCGAACGGACGAGTGCCGCCGAAGTCCAGCGTCAGCGATTGCTCGGGCCCTGTCGCTGGATCGCTTTCCCATGCCGTCGCGCGATTGCCGTCGAGCGCGAGAGCCGGCGTGGTTCCTTCGAACGACGACGAGGCCGTCACCACCGGAATCGGCCAAACCGGCGGATCGGGTGGCAGCGGATGCAACTCGAGCTGGCGCAGGTAGACAACGCCCTGTCCTCCGCCGCGTCCGGCCGAGATCACCAGCTCGACCGACGCGATCTGCGTCAGGCGGTGGTCGGGCGTGGGTCCCCAGGCGAACTCGATCTGCCGCTTCTTGATGCGGATCCGCCGCCATTCGCGCGAGAACTCGAAGTTGCGGCGGTGGAACCACCATACGTTCTCGCCGCTTGCGTCGATCAACTTGATCTGCAGGTCGTTGACCGGCGACTCGGCGCGCATGTCGAACGAGAGCTCGAAATTCTCCGGCAGGGTGAGCGGCAATGCGCGATGCGCGCTCGCGTAGCCCGCCGTGCCGGCGAGATCGAATTCCAGTCGCAGCGCCGGGCCCTGCGCATCGGTGGATGCGCCAACCGATGCGCTGACGCCATCCGATGCGACCGCCTTCCATGCGCTCACGTCGCTGAAGTCGTCGAGCACGCGGGCCGCATCGGCGTCGGCGGCGAAGGTGCGTGGGATCGACACGCCGATCCACAGCGCGAGCAAGAGCCAAGTCGAGGCGACGATCGCAATGCGACCGGGCGTGCATGCGCGAACATTGCGCGCCGCGATCATCCCTTCACGCTCCCCAGCATCAGGCCTTCGATGTAGTAGCGCTGCATCGCGATGAACATCGCCACGACCGGCAGCGTGGTCACTACCGCGCCGGCCATCATCAGCTCGTTGTCCTGCACGTGCTCGCGCGACAGGCTCGCGAGCGCGACGGGCAGGGTGTAGAGGTCCTGGTCGCTCAGCACGATCAGCGGCCACATGAAGTCGTTCCATGTGCCGAGGAGGGTGAACACGGCGAGCGTCACGACGATCGGCTTGAGCAACGGCAGTGCGACCAGGCGGAAGATGCGGAAGTCGCTCGCGCCGTCGATGCGCGCGGCCTCGATCAGCTCGTCGGGAATCGACAGCGCGTACTGGCGCACCAGGAAGATGCCGAAGATGCTCGCCATGGCGGGTACGATCACGCCGGCGTAGCTGTTGACCAGCGCCATCTCCTTGAGCAACAGATACAGCGGCACCATGGCGACTTGCGAGGGAATCACCAGCGCGCCGAGCATGAGCTTGAACAGGCGATCGCGTCCGGCGAAGCGCAGCTTGGCGAACGCATAACCGGCGGCGACGTTGAACACGAGCGACACCAGCGTCACGGCGGCCGATAGCAGCACGCTGTTCGCGAGATAACGACCCATCCCGGCATGCGCGAAGAGCTCGCGGTAGTTGTCGAGCGTTGCATGCGCGGGCAATAGCGGCGGTGGAAACGCGCTCGCTTCGCCGGGCGACATCAGCGATACCGCCACCATCCACAGCAGCGGCGCGAGGGTGACGGAAGCGATAGCGGCGAGCAGCCCATTCACCACCCACGGTGCGATGCCGCGTGTCATGCGGCCTTTCCGGTTCGCGCCACGCGTGTCTGCACCAGCGTCACGAGGAAGATCAGCACGAACAACATGAAGGCGACCGCCGATGCCGACCCGAGGTTCCACCACTTGAAGCCTTCCTGGTACATGAGGTAGAGCACGCTCATCGTGCTCTGCAGCGGTCCGCCCTGCGTCATCACGTAGGGCTCCGCGAACAGTTGGAAGTAGCCGGCGACGGTGAGGATGCTCACCAGCGCGAGGATGGGCGCGAGCAGCGGCAGCGTGATGTAGCGCAACTGGCGCAGCAACGTCGCACCGTCGAGTCGGGCGGCCTCGTAGAGCTCGGCCGGAATGGTCTGCAATCCGGCGAAGAGGATCACCATGTTGTAACCGAAGTTCTTCCACACGGCGAACACGATGATCGCGGGCATCGCGAAGCGCGGATCGCCCAGCCAGTCCACCGGGTCGATGCCCAGGTAGCCGAGCGCGTAATTGAGCAACCCATAGCGGGTGTTGTAGAGATAGCGCCAGATCACCGCGACCGCGACCAGTGTCGTGACCACCGGTGCGAACAGGGCCGTGCGGAACACTCCACGCCAGCGCGCCGCGCGCGCGTTGAGCAGCAGTGCGGTGCCCAGCGACGCGGCGATGGACAGCGGAACGCCAACGACGACGAAATACACCGTGTTGCCGAGCGCCTTCCAGAACAGCGGGGTGACGAGCAGCTCGAGGTAGTTGCGCAAGCCCACGAACCGGAGGTTGCGCAGATCGGCGAGCGCGTAGATGTCGAAATCGGTGATGCTCAACGCCAGCGCCGCGAGCACCGGAAAGAGGAAGAACACGCAGACCACCGCGAGGGCCGGCGCAACGAAGAACCACCCGCTGCCGCGCCTCAACCACGCCCCCCGCGCGACAGCAGGTAGCGGCGCTTTTCGAGAATGCGATCGGTGCGGGCATCGAGCTCGGTCACCGCCTGGTCGATCGACCAGTCGCCGTGCACCACGCGTTCCGCGGCCATGCCCATTTCAGTGGCGATGCGCTCCCATTCGGGTACCTTGGGAGCCGATTTCACGCGTTCGAGCTGCTCGCCGAAGGCGGCTGCATGCATGTCGTTGGCAAGCGCTGCGTCGTGCCAGACCGTGCGGCGCGGCGGCAGGTCGCCCGTTGCGGCGTAGAAGTTGCGTTGGACATCGGGCTGCGAAAGATATTCGATCAGTTGCCAGGCGACGTCCTTGTGCCGCGACGTACGAAACAGCACCAGGCTCGATCCCCCGGCAATCGACGCGCCAGGACCGTGAGGACCCGGGAGGGGAGCCGTCATCCAGGCATTTTGCAGGCTCGCCGGCAGGCGTCGCTCGAACTCGCCGATGTTCCACGGCCCCGAGATGTAGAACGAGTAGTAGCCGCGGGCGAACTCGTTCCACACGTTGGAAATGTCGGCGTTGGTGAGCGGCGGGGCGAAGCCGCGACGGAAGTTGTCGACGTAGAACGACAGCGCATGGCGAAAACCGGCGCTGCGGAAGTTGCCATAGCGACCGTCCTCGCGCAGCAGCGGCTCGTCCTGCTGCAAGGCAAGCGCGAGGAGAGGTTCGAACTCGTTGAGCGGCAGGAGGATCGCATAGCGGTCCGCACCGACGCTGCGCTTGACCGCCGCGAGCATGTCGGTCCATTCGGACCACGAGCGCGGCGCCTGCGCGAACCCGGCTTGCGCGAGGATGTCACGCCGATAGAACAGCAGGCGCGTGTCGATGTACCACGGGACGCCCAGCAACGCGCCATCGATGCGATTGGTGTCCCAGATACCGGCGAAGTAGTCGTCGGGGGCAATGACCGACGAAGTCCGCACGCGCTGGTCCAGCGGCTCGAGCGCCTTGACCGCGGCGAACTCGGGTATCCAGGTATTGCCGAGCTGGCAGACGTCGGGTAGCGCATCGCCGGCGAAGGCGGTCAGCAGCTTTTCGTGGGCGGCGGTCCAGGGAAGCTGCTGGACGGCGATGCGAATTCCGGGATGCGTGCGCTCGAACTCGGGCAGCAGCGCGGCGACCACTTCGCCTTCGCGACCCATGGCCCAGAAACGCACCACAGCATCCCCGGCGCGGCGGCCGCAGCCGGCGAGCAACGGCGCGAGCGCCAGGCTCAGGAACTCGCGACGGGAGGTGTGTGGGAGCCGCGTGGAGGCCCGCGTCATCGCGACGCGGTCAGCCACCCACCGGAGAACCCGGCGCGCTCCAGCCCGCGACGCACGTACGAATTGCGGTGCATCACGCGCCAGATCATTTCGCTGCGGTAATTCTCGATCATGGCGAAGATCGCGCCCTGATCGATGCCGAGGTAATCGTTGTCGACCCATCCGAAGCCGGTGAGGCATTGACCGTGCTGGAGCGGCACGTCGTAGTCGAACGAGGGATTGAACGCGTCGAGGAACCCGTAGGTCGAGTAGATATGCTGGCCGAAGCGGCGGTTCATGTCGAGCACGGCGGCGATCGCCAGTTCGGGCGCGAAGGGAATCGAGGCGACCGTCGCCGTGGGGGCGAGCGTGCAATCGTCATGGGCGCTCGCGCCGCCGATGCCGCGCGCGCTGTACGCCCGATATTTGCGCTTGCCGCCGGCGATGTCCATCTCGACTTCGGCCGGGCCATCGCTCGCCGTGATACCCCAGATGGTCGCGCCGTAATCCTTGCACTTGAGCGGATTGGCGATCGCGTAGGCCTGCTGCGCGTAGATCGCGCGCCGGCTGTTCTCGAAATAGTCGATGCCCTGGCGACGCATGTAGGCGTCCTGGATCTTGCGGAAGTCGAGCCACACGTGCGTGTACTGGTGACCGAACAGCGGCGAGAAGGTCAGGAACTGCTGCCCGAACAGCGTGTGCCAGTTCGAATCGTAGGTGCTGGTCCACTCGGTCCACGCCTCCGGACCCACGGGATGGGTCGGCGAGCCGAGCGCGAGCAGGTAGACGAGCATCGCCTCGTTGTAGCCGCGCCAGTCGTATTCGAGGTAGCCGTCCTCGGGCGTCCAGCCGTGGCTGATCGCCGGCGCGCGCGGCTGCGCCCAGTGCCAGTCGACGCGGCGATAGATCTCGTCGACCAGGTGGCGGATCTCGGTTTCCTCGGCGTTGCTGCCGTCGAAATACGTCTGGCAGAACAGCGCGCCCGCAAGCAGGATCGCGGTGTCGACCGTCGAGAGCTCGCTTCCCTCGAAGCGCACGCCGGTCTTCATGTCGAGGAAGTGGTAGTAGAAGCCCTTGTAGCCGGTCATGCCGGTCGCGTGCGGCCCCTGCGGCCCGTTGTACAGGAAGCGCAGCGTGCGCAGCACGCGCTGGCGGGCTTGCTCACGCGTAACGTACCCGCGTTCCACGCCGACCGGGTACGCGGTCAGCGCGAAGCCGACCGCCGCGATGCTCGCGTACGAGGGCGTCGGGTAGCGATCGGGAATCAGGCCGTTCTTGGGATTGGCGGTATCCCAGAAGAAGCGGAAGGTGCGCTCCTCGAGGTCGATCAGGAATGGATCGACGATCGGGCTCACGTGACGCGCCGCGGGCGGGCTGAAGAACATGAACCGCACCGCGTCGACTGTCCGGCTGTGCACGAGCACGCCTGCGAGCAGCAGCGTGCCCGCGAAAATCGCCATCAAGATCCTGGAACGTCGACCCATCTACCCGCTTCGTCTCAGGTGCTCCCGCACACACCTGGCAAGCATGAAACAACCTCCGCCGCCCCTGCTCGGGAGGGTCGGGCGGATCTCGACTCTTGGTTGGTCCTTTGTTTTAGTAGATTGCGACGCGTCCGGCGGGGGGATGCGCGTCATCCGCACGTCAGGGCGACCGCACCCTGCGCAGACTTTCACTCTAGCACACTACCGATCGCGGCAAGCGTCAGGAGCTCAGAAGGGCGGTTTGGCGGCCCGGGCGGTAGCGGTATGGGCGACGGCGCGACACTGCAGGGGCCGCTCGCGCTGGGGCGAGAGCGCTCCAGCGCCATTCTGCGCCGGCGCGGGTCCAGACGATGCGATGCAGGCGGGCGAGCGCGAGCGGATTGTTCAGAAGGCGCATCCGCTCCATGCGATTCCATTCGGCCGGCCCGGCGGCAAGTGCGCGCGCGGTCAGTCGATCCGCTTCGAGCGTCATCGCCGCGGTGGCACGAGGGCGCAGCGTCGACACGACCAGCGCGTGGACCTTGGGCTCGGTGACCGCATCGAGGAAGGTCGGCAAGTGCCGGGGCTCTGCGGCCATCGCGCGCACGGCCTCTTGCGGCGGATGCACCTCCTCCGGCGTCAGGAACACGCCCACCGCGCGTAGCGCCCGTCCCCACGACGCGCGGCTTGTGCAAACCGACAACGGAATCGACAGGATCCACGGCGCGAATATCGGTGCGAGCCACCAGATGAACGCAGGATCGAGCAGGTAGACGATGGCCGCCCACGCGAGGCCCAGCGCGGTCTGCGAGCCGTGCCGCGCAACAGCCTCGCGCCAGGTTGTCTGCGCATCCTCGCGTGTCGGCGAGCGCCAGGCCACGCGCCGTCCGCACACGGCGTTGATGACGAAGCGTGCGTGGAACCACATGCGGATCGGGGCGAGCAGTGCGGAGAGCAGGCATTCGCTCAGAGTGCTCCCGATCAGTCCACGCGTGCCGCCATACGCCCTCGCTCCGCGAGTGGCGGCGGCAAACGCGGCCAGCACCTTGGGCAGGAAGAGCAGCGCAGCGGTCATGCCGAGCAGCTTGAGCGCCCAATCCGGGTGCCATTCGGGCCAGATGGGCGCGAGCTGGTGCGGCGTCACGAAGTATTGGTGAACGTGAAAAGCCTGAACGGCGAGCAGCGCCGTGGTGAGCACGAGGAGCGCGAGCCACAACGCGCCCGAGGCGTACGCCATCGCGCCGATGATGAGGAGCGACCGATGCGGAGGCGCGAGCCCGGGGAGGAACAGAAGGCGCAGGTTCATCAGATTCCCGGCGCACCAGCGCTGGTCGCGCTGGAGCTCATCGAGCAGGTTGGGCGGCACCATCTCGTAGCTGCCGGGGAGGTCGTGCGCCATCCACACGGCCCAACCGGCGCGTCGCATGAGCGCGGCCTCGATGAAGTCGTGCGAAAGGATCTCGCCGGAAAAGGGGCCGCGTCCAGGCAGGCGGCGCAATGCGCAATGCTCGATGAACGGAGCCACACGAATGATCGCGTTGTGGCCCCAGTAGTGCGATTCGCCCAGTTGCCAGAAATGAAGCCCCGCAACGAACAGTGGTCCGTACACGCGGGTGGCGAATTGCTGGGCCCGCGCATGCAGCGTGTCGCGTCCGATCGCGCACGGCGCGGTCTGGATGATCCCCGCGTTGGGATTCGCCTCCATCAAGCGCACGAGCGTCGTCAGGCAGTCGCCGCTCATGACGCTGTCGGCATCGAGCACGACCATGTAGCGATAGCGCTTGCCCCAGCGCCGGCAGAAGTCGGCGAGGTTGCCGCTCTTGCGCTTGATGCGATGCTGGCGCCAGCGGTAGAAGATCCGGTCGAAGGCGCCGAGCTCGTTGCACGCCGACGACCAGGCATCGACCTCCGCCACGCGCACGTCAGGATCGGTGGTGTCGGACAGGACGAAGAAGTCGAACCGGCGACCGAGTCCCGTCTCCTGCAGCGACATGAAGGTCGCGCGCAGCCCTGCGAACACGCGCGCGACGTCCTCGTTGCAGATCGGCATGACGATCGCCGTGCGCGCCCGCGCGTCGAGCGTCTCCGGCGCGCCGGACGCCAGGCTGCGCGAGAGGGTGAACCGGTCGGGCCGCGTCGCCAATTGCACGAAGCCCATCATGGCGGTCCAGAAGCCGGCCGAAACCCAGCCGAACAGCACCGCGAACAAGCCGAGGAAAG
>DATKLH010000189.1:0-10233 GCA_035542515.1 Casimicrobiaceae bacterium | reverse complement strand
TCGGGTCCTCCGCGGAGGAGAAGTCCGCACGCAGGTAGCTGCCGCCCTGCTCGCTCACATACCCCGCATAGACCTGCGCGGTCAACAGGTCCACGTACTGCAGCGCGTCGCGGAACACGCCATTGCCCGCGAGGAATTGGGACAATTCCTCGCGCAGCACGAGGAACGTCTCGTATCGATCCGGAATGTCGATCCGGATGTGGTCGACGTCCTCGCCGTGCCAGATCTCGCGCAGCACCCCGGTGTTGAGCCGCGCATCCCACACCCAGCGGCACATCAACGGATAGCGTTCCGGATCGACGTTGTGCAGGATCTCGGTTGCGAGATCGCGCACCCAGCGATGGTCGCGATCATCGGGAAACGCCGCGCAGAATGCGGTGATCCGCGCGTCGGTCGTACCGGTGTCTTCTGCGCCATCCAAGAGCGCGGCGATGCCCGATCGAGTCTGGGCGAAGCGCTCCGGCTCGAGGTAGCGTCCGACGCGGCGACGCACCGTCGCGATGCAGGCGCAGAGCTTGCGCAGATCGCGAAGCTCCGCGCGAGCGGCATTGTTGCCGCCGAGCACTTCGCCGAACGCGGCATGCTTGAGCTTGAGGGCCTTGACGTAGGTTTCCACCCCGCCATGCTCGTCGCTGCGCGAGACCAGCGCCTCGAATGCAAGCGAGAGCTTCGGCCCGGACAGCTCGAGCTGCGGCGGCCTTGGCGCCGGCTCGCGCCGGGGGGCGACGGGAAGTTTCACGACCAAACTCCCTTGTCACACCGCTACGATTCTCGCCGCGATGCGGTTGACGAGCGCGAAAGCGGCCATCGCTGCCGCCTTGCCTTGGGCGATCGAGTCGTCGATCGTCTCCGGCCCGGTCGCGGCGCCGGCGACGAACACCCCCGGACGCGACGTTTCCCCCAGTGCGCCGTAGGAGTTGCCCTTGCCGATGTAGCCGTGCTGCTGCAGCTCGACGCCGAACGCCGATGCGATGCGCTTGTTGTCGACGTTGGGATCCATGCCGATCGCATGCACCACCATGTCGAACGGAATGGTGATCGGGCGCTTCACCAGCGTGTCCTCGCCCTTGACCACGAGCTTCTGGCCGTTGGAGGTCACCTCGGCGATGCGCGCCTTGATGTACTTGACCTTGAACTCCTCCTGGCTCTGCCAGTAGTACTTGGTCTCGTAGAGGCCGAAGGTGCGGATGTCCATGTAATAGATGTACACGTGACAATCCGGCAGCTCCTCGCGGATCTCCATCGCGATGTTGCACGACACCGTGCAGCAGATCTTCGAGCACCACTCGCGACCGATCTGGCGGTCGCGCGATCCGACGCACAGCAGGATCGCGACGCGCTCGGGCTTGCGACCGTCCGAGGGACAGCGCACGCCGCGGCCCGACGAGATCATCTGCTCGACCTGCGTGGTCGTCACCACGTCGGGGTACGTGCCGAAGCCCCATTCGGGCTTGTTGATCGAGTCGAAATGCGTGAAACCGGTGGCAAGGACCACAGCACCCACGTCGATGGTCGTGCCATTGCTCAGGCGTGCGCTGAACGCACCCGGTTCACCGCTCAGTTGCTCGACCGTGCAGCCCCGGTGCACCGTGACCAGCGGATGACTCTCGACACGCGCCACCATGCCTCCGATCGCATCCTTCGCCCATTCGCCGGAGGGAACCAGCTTGGCGTACCCGGACAGGATCGGCGCGCCGCCCAGGCGCTGTTCCTTTTCGACCACCACCGCGCGCGTGCCGACGCTCGCGAGCGCATGTGCGGCGGCGAGACCGGCCGGTCCCGCGCCGACGACGAGTACGGGTGTTGTGTTCACGTTCTGCTCGCAATCGGTATGTACCCCGGACCGGAGGTGATCATCCGGCGCGGGTCGTAGAGATTTTCCTGTTTGCCGGCCTTGACCTGTTCGAGGTAGGCGACGAATTCGGCCTTCTTCGCGCGCCAGTCGATGCGGAGCTTCTCCATCAGCGTCTCGGTCGACGAGGCGTGCCAATGCGACTGCACGATCTTGTAGGGATGCGCGCCGCAGACCAGCGCCGCGAACTGGCAATCGGCCAGCACCGGCAGGTCCACTTCCTTGCCTGCAGCCTTGCCGATCCACTGGTTCTTGTCGAGCGTGGTGATGCAGCCGGTATCGTGGCCGATCATCACATCGGCGTGGGCTTCGTCGATCGCGACGCGGATCTTGCGGTCGATCGCGAAGCTGCGCGTGAACTCGCGCTCGCTGATGATGTGCCGGAACCCGAAGCCGCAGCAGTCGTACCAGGTCGAGTAGTCGATCACCTGCGTGCCCAGCGTCTGCATCAGTCCGGTGGATACCGCGACGCGATTGCCGTCCATCACCGTGTCGTCGTAGATGACGTCCTGCGGAACCATCTTGTAGACGTGACACGCCGGATGGATGGTTGCGCGGATGCCGCTGCAGTCGATCTCCTGGATCGCCTTGATGCGTTCGCGCATCACGTGCACCCATTCGGAGTAGTGCACGACTTCCTCGGGGATCAGCAGCTTGCCGTCGACCAGCCGCCCGAGCTTGCCGAGGATCTTCTTGACCTTCTCGCGCAGCGTCGCGGAATGCAGCAGGTAGCTGCGCACTTCCTTGTATTTGCCAAACGAGGTGCCGCAGTGGACCAGCGGGAAGTAGTAGCCCTCCGGCAGTCCCTGCGACTTCGCCGCGACATAGGCCTGGTGGAAGTTGCGCAGGAACACCGCCGCGAGGCTCTCGAGGTTGCCGATGCCCGAACCGTGGTAGTTCCACGCCGTGCACGAAGTCTGGTCGGTCTCGTCGAGGTATTCGATGTCGAGCCGATTCATCAGCCACAGCAGCGATGCGGGGTATCCGGGAATGTTGCCGCACTGACCGCACGACTTGTGGTGCCACAGCCGCCGGGTCGGGATCTTCTTGTCCCAGCCGTAGAGCGTCTTCGCGATGACCGGTTCGTGCTCGTCGCGCACGCGATGAACGACGATCTCGCCGTCGCGCTCGAGTTGCCACATCACATCGCGCACGTCCTCGACACGCTCCTTGGTGGTGAGCATCGAGCGCTTGTCGATCTTGAGCTCCACCCAGGCCGTGGCGATGCGGGCCTCCTGCGTCGAAAGGTTCGCGTCGCGCCACTCGGCGCCGTGGCCGGTGAAGCGCTCACCGGGCTGCGGTTCGATTCGGTTGGTCATCGTGTCCTCCTAAAGCCTGCCCGTCGTCCCGGCGAAGCCCGGGACCAGCGACTCTGGATTGTGTCTGCGCTACCGGTGAGCGTCCCTGGGCTTCAGCTCTTGCCGGAACAGGGATGGCTCACGATCCCGATCCGGGCAAAAACCCATATGACGGTCAGTCGTCCTTGTCCTCGTCCTGCTCGTCCAGCCAGTCCCGGTAGTCCTCGCGCTTCTCGTCCATGATGTCCTTGATGACGTCGAACAGGTTCTCGTCGATGGTCTCGAGCTGCTGGAGCACGCCGGTCTCCTCCCAGATCGTGTACAGCTCGATCGACGTCTTCAGGTTCACTTCCCACGCCGTGGCCGTCGTATTCAGCGTCGGCATCGGTATCGCCTTGCGCAGGATCTTGAGCGGCGCGTCCACCTTCGAGATGTTGGGGCCCCAGTCGGCGAAGTGATCCCGATTGATCATGTCCGGCGAAAGCTGGTTGCCGGTGGAGATCAGCTTCAGCATCACGCGGCTGAACGGCCGCAGCACGTTGCGCGCCGACTCCATGTTGTGCTTGATCGCCGTTTCGCGCATGAGCATCACCAGGCCGCCCGGCGAGTTTCCGAACGGGCAGCGCGCAGCGCAGGTGTAGCACTGGGCGCACGCCCAGATCTTCTCCTGCATCGCGTCGTAGATGCCCTCGAGGTTCTCGGTCCACAGGAGCTGGACGATTTCGCGCGGGCTGAAGTCGTAGTAGTGCGCCGCCGGACACGTCGCGGTGCAGATGCCGCAGTTGAGGCAGCCGTTGAGCTCGTGGTCGTAGCGCAGGTCCGACTGCAGGTCCTTGAAGATCTGCTCGAGCTCGGCGCGAGCCACCGGCGGCTTGTCGGAGACCGGGTCGCCGGCGCGTTGCTGTACGCGTGTGGCAGTGGCGTGGGACATCGTCGGGCTCTCGATCTCGCTCAGCGCTCAGTACGTCATGACCCGGCAGTCTTCTTCCATGACCTGCTCGATCAGGTGAGCGCCGCCGATGATGCCCTCGCACTCGGGAATCAGGTCTTCCTTGGTCATGTCGAACAAATCGAGATTGGGCGAGCAGCAATAGAACTTCGCGCCCGCTTCGTGCGCATCCTTGATGAAGTCGTACACCGATTTGGGCGAGCCGGGCTTCACGAACAGCTTCTCGGCGACGCCTTTTTTCATCAGGCGACCCGCGGTGGCGGTGCAGATGACTTCCACGTCGTACTCCATCGCCGCGGCGACCGAGGCCTGGAAGATCGGCGCACCGAGCTCTTCGCCGTTGCGCGGATCGGTGTTCGCCATCACGATCACGAGCTTCTTCGCCATGGTCCGCTTCGCTGTCGATATATCAGTAAACGCTAATATTATTCTGGCCTATCGCAGGAAGCAAGCGAAATCCGGGCATTACTTGCCCGCGGTCAACACGCTCGATTCCATCCACGTGGTGAACTGCAGCAGCCCGGTCATGATCGGTACCAGCGCGTTCTCGAGGTCGTGTTGCACCGCACGTAGTCGCGCGAGCGGCGTTTGCAGCTCGGCGGGCGATTCCTCGAACTCCATCACCAGGTCTTCGACCATGGCGACCTTGAGCCCGGGATGTCCGGCGAAGCCGAACGCATTGGATCCGATCTGCCACAACGCTTCGCGCCCGCGATCGTCGCGCGCCAGCACGATCGCGCGCTGCGGCGGTACCGGCCGGTCTCGCATGTAGATCGCCAGCGGGAAGCGTTCGGGCAAATAGCCGTGCAACGCGTCCTCGCGCGTTCGTTGCGCTTCGCCGACGCTGAATTCGAGCGGCGCGGATTCGCAACGTCCTCCCGCCGCGAGCGCCAGAATCTGCGCGCCGAGTCCCATTCCCACGACAGGAACGCCGCGGGCAAGGCACGCGCGCGTGAGATCGATTTCCGCCGCAAGCGTCGGCACATCACGCGCGCCGGCGCTGCCCCACGGTCCGCCGCCGAGCAGCACCAGGCCCGCAGTGACGGCGTCGGGCTGCGGGAGCACGCCTTTGGCCGCGAACGGCCGGTGGTACACGAAGCGAATGCCGCGCCCTTCCAGATGATCTTCGATGAGCCCCAGGTATTCGGCCGAGGTGTGCTGGACGACGTTGACCGTTTTCATCGCAAGGCTCGCTCGTTGCCGCGTCGTGCTCAGCGCCGCGCTGCGATGGCGCCTTCGACCGCGGCGCGAAAGTCGCCGGGCGCCACCGACAGCATGCCCACGTGCGCTTCGCTGAAGTATTTCTCGACCGCCACCCCTGCAGCGCTCGCCTCGACGCCACGCAGCGCCGATTCGAGGTCGAATACCGTGCGCGGCGGCGTCACGAAGAAGTCGCCGGTGATGAGCGCGTCGCGGATGCGCCCGGGCGCAGCACCTTCGAGACGCAGGTAGGCGGATACGCTGCCGCCGGCACCATCGACCGTCGCGCTACAGACGCTTTCGCCCGCATCGGGGTCGTCGATCTCGGCAACGAACGCATCGGTACCGATCTCATTCTGGTAATGCCGGTCGGCGAGCGCTTCTTCCTCCGCGCTGATCGGGCCGGCCACCGGCGTGATGTCCAACCGCTCGGCAAAGCCTTCGACCAGCGTACGCTGGATGTCGTTGATCGAAGGGACCGTCCCGAGCAGGGCCTTGAGCGTTACCACCCGTTGTGCAGCCGAGTCGAGCGCGCGCTTGGCGAGCTTCGCCTCGGCGACCTTGAGCGCCGCGGTCATGCGCGCAGGATCGAGGTCGACCAGCACCGTCCCCTGGTAGAACAGCGTGTCCTCGTCGAAGAATCCGCCGGTGCCCGACAGCTTGCGACCGTCGACCTCGATGTCGTTGCGCGGTCGGAAACGCGCCTGCACGCCGAGTCGACTCAGGCCCGCTGCCGCAGCCTCGCAGATTTCGCGAGCCAGCTCGCCCAACGATGCGATGCCGAGCGTGGAACGACCGAATACGAGCTCCCAGCCAAGCTGGCCCTGGTCGAAATAGATCGCGCCGCCGCCGGTGATCCGCCGCGCGAGCCCGATGCCGTTCGCCTTGCAATAGTCGACGCGCACTTCGCGCGACAGCGCCTGGTGCCGGCCGATCAGCGCGGTGGGCGGAAAGCGCAGGAAGCGGATCGTGTCCGGGATGAGCCCGGCCTTGTGCGCGTCGATCAGCGCCTGGTCGAACGCAATCTGCCGGCGACCTTCGCGGATGCCGGTGTCGATGACGCGAAACGCGCGACTCATCGCTTCACTTGCGCTGGACGATGCGAAGCTGACGACGGATCTTGCGAATGTCGGCGCGCGCCGGCGCGAACGGATAGCTCGCGATGTCGCTCGGCGGCGAGTCCCCGTACGGCCGGTCGCAGGCCGAGATGTCTTCGGCGAACTTGCCCGGGCAACCGGATGTGCGGAACGCGACGCCGGCGTCGATGACCTGATCGAGCTCGGATTGCGGCAAGCCGAAGTCGGCCACGCGACCTTCGCCGTCGAACTTCATGTGCTCGACGCGCACGCCGCGATAGTCGATCAGGTAGCGCGCGAGCTGCACGCGGCGCCACTGGTCGCGCGGCGTCGCAGGCAGGTGGTCCATCAGCGAGCCCTTCTCCGGAAAGAAGCAGAACATGTGACTGTGGCCGCCCAGATCGACGAGTTGCTGCACCAGCGCCAGCGCCTCGTATTCGCTCTCGCCCATGCCGATGATGATGTGCGCGCCGAACTTCTGCGGTCCGAAGATTGCGCGCGCGTCCATCAGGATCTGCCAGTATTTGCTCCACGAATGCGGCGACTGCACGCCCTTGCCGCGCGTGCGATCGAAGATCGCCGGCGTCGCGGCATCGAGCGCGACGGTGAAAATGTCCGCGCCCAGATCGCGCAGCCGCTCCACGTCCTCGCGCGACATGGTCGTCGGGTTGGAAAGGATCGACACCGGGATCGCGGAGGGATCGACGCGTGCGGTCCAGCGCTTGAGCACGCTCACCGTGTCCTCGTCGGAGCGCGGATGCGTGATCATCGAAATGCACATGCGGTGGAACCGGCTCGCGCCGGCCTCGCGTGCGACGATATCGATCGTCTGATCGAGCGGAACGGCCGGCCAGTCGACGCGGATGAAGTTGCGATCCGCGTAGTCGCGCTCGGCCTCGCGATGGCGCGCGAGACCGCAATAGGCGCAGTTGGCGCGGCAACCCTCCGGATAGGTCAGCAACAGGTTGAGGCAGCGCGTGCAGCCGCAGCGATGCATCTTCCCGGGCATGATGCCGAGCGTGATCGCTGCCGCCGTCGACATCTGCACGTACTCCGGCGAACGCATGTGCGGCGTAAGGATGTTGTAGTTCGGTCGATACACACCTTGCGGGGCCACATTCGCGCTCACCACGCGTGCCCCCATGCGCGCTTCACGCGGCGTCGGCGCGGGCAACCGCGGCTGCATTTCGTCGAAGGCGTTGTAGTCGCCGCTGCGCGCGCCATGCGCGGGCACGGCGTCCGATGCTTCAGGCCGGTGACAACTCATTGCCGCGCCTCCTCAAGGGGTCGCCCAATACTGCGGATACGCGATCCAGCCGCGACGCAACGCATCGCGGCCGGCACCGCCCGCGGTCGCCCGGGTGAGCTCGGCGCGCCGACGCACCGCGCGGTCGAGCGCGACACCGAGCACATCGCGCAGTTCCTCCTCGTAGGCACGTGCCGCGCCCCGATCGCCGCGCACGATCGCGCCCGCGGCTTCTCCCGCGAGCTTGCCCGAGTAGACGGCCGCAGCGATTCCCGCGCCGGTGACGGGGTTGGCGAGACCGGCCGCATCCCCCGCAAGCAGCACGTGACTCGATCCAAGCTGCGCATGCGGAATGAGCATGCCGCCGACCGGAATGGCGCCCCCGGTGACGTTCAGAACCTCGGGGCCGACGCGTCCACTCGCGACGAGGCTGCTGTGCAAGCGTTGCACGATGCCCCTCAGGCGCTGTCGGTGGGCAGGATCGACGCCGGCGCCGAGATTCGCGATCGGGCCCTTGGGAAACAGCCAGCCGTAGCCGCCCGGTATCGAGGCCGAAAGGAAAATATCGGTTGCATCGTGCGCGCGAAGCAGCGGCACGGTGACCTGCCGTGTCTCGACGAGCGCAGCATTGACTTGCTTGATTGCGCGCCCCGCGACCGATCGCGGGCCGTCAGCACCGACGATGACTGCGGCTTCGATCACGGCGCCTTCGGCCAGCATGACGCGAGCGTTGGCACCGATCTTGCGCACCGTGGTCGCGAACCGGCACTGCGCGCCGGCGCCAGCGGCCTCGCGCACCAGCGCGGCATCGAAGGCGGCACGGTCCAGCATCTTGCCGGGAAACGGATCGGTGAGATCGGGCGCTTCGTCCTCGACGAAGGTCATCATCGAAGCGATCGACTGTCGCACGGCGCCGGCGAGCGCGCCGGTCTCGATGCCGATCAAGGCCGGCACGAACTCGGCACACTGCACCGGCAGGCCCGGCTCGTGCCGCCGATCCACAGCGATCACCCGCGCTCCGGCTCGCGCCGCCGCGGCCGCGGCGCAGGATCCCGCCGGACCCAGTCCGACGACGAGCACGTCGGCGCGTTCGACGCTCACGGTGCAGCGACCACAGCGCGCGGATGGATCTTGATCGTGCGGCCGGTCTTGATCGAGCAGCACGCGTGCTCCTGCACGACCGGCCGCTCCAATGCGTGCGCGACTGCGAGCGTCCCCTCCGCCGGGAAGGCGATGCCGTCGAGACCTGCGGCGACGGCGTAGGCATCGGTGATGCGGCGATGCATGCCCGGCGGACGCGCGCAGCCGAGCAGCACTTCGCGGTCGGCGATGCGGGCTCGCGCATCGAGGAAGATGCGCCCGACATCCTGCGTGCGTGGCGTTTGAAACGTGCCAGGCTTCGCGTAGAAGGGCATGATCACCACGAGCACCAGCGAATGGACGCGATGGCGGCTCACGATGTCGAGCGCGCGCGGCTCTCCCAGGATGCGCCCGTAGTGCAGGCCGATCACGATGTGCGGAACGACTTCCATCGACGTGGCGGTCAGCGCCGCCAGCGTTGCTTCGAAGTCGTCGACCGAACGTTCCAGGTGATAGACCTCGCGTATCGTTTCCTCGGCGCCGATCACGTCCATCATCGCGGTGTCGACGCCGGCCGCTTCCATCATTCGCGCGCGCGGCTCGTCGAGCAGCGCCGAATGGATGGCGACCTTGAGGTCGGGGAAATCGCGCTTGAGCTTCTCGATGACCGGATAGAAACGCTCGTAGCGTATCTCGTTGCGCCGGTTCGAGCCGCCCGACAACAGGAATCCGCGCAGGTCCTGCGCCGCGATCAGGTCGCGCACCTTGCGATCGAGCATGTCGGGCGAGGTCGCCGGGATCATCGGCTCGAGGATCTTCGCCTGGCAGTGATCGCACATCAGCGCGCAACCGCCCGCGGTCACCGAGAAGGCCGGAAAGGCATTGCTGCTGCAGCCCTCGACGTCGCAACTCGAGTAAGCCTTGAAGGTAGGGGTCGAGAAACGGATGTCGCGATGGATCACGGCGTCGCCCGCGCGCTCGCACTCGGCGAGCAGCGCCGCATCGAGCGGCGCGTCTTCCAGTTCTTCGATGGCAGCGAGTCGGTCGAGCCAGGTCATGATGCGTCCCTCGATCAAGCCACGGCGCAGATGCGCGGCATGGCGCGGTCGCGCAGCGCGAGCACTTCCTCGCGCACGCGCGCGTCGGAGCCTTCGTCGGCGAGCGTGGTGATCCAGCGCGGATCGACGTCCTCGTCGTCGATGAGATCGCAGGCGAGGCCGCGCAGCACCGCGCTCGCGTTCTCGGGCAGCCGCTGCGGGATCGGGCGACGCGACAAGCGCCCCCAGATGCCGGTCCAGTAGCGCGCAAGGGTCCAGGGGTTGTATCCACCCCCGCCGAGCACCACCGCGTAAGGCGCGACAGCGACCAGACGCTCGATCACGTCCCACAATGCGACATTGCCGAGCGCCATCGATGCGAGCGGATCGCCGGCGAGCGCGTCGGCGCCACAGGTGATCACCACGGCTTCGGGTGCGATGCGCTCGGCCAGCGGAAGCACCAGCTCGTCGATCAGGAACCGCAGCTCCGCGTCG